>DVHW01000092.1 GCA_018711785.1 Candidatus Galloscillospira excrementavium | reverse complement strand
CAGGAAAAAGGACACTACGGCGCCGGTCAGTCCCAGAATCATGCCCTCGAACACAAAGGGCCAGCGCACAAAGCTATTCGTGGCGCCGCACATTTTCATGATGGCGATCTCGTCCCGCCGGGTGAAGGTGGCCAGCTTGATGGTGTTGGCGATGATGAAGAGGGACATCACCACCAGCATCAGCACCAGGATCAGCGCCACGCCGGTGGCCACGTTGCGCACCACCACAAAGCCCTGGGCGATCTCCGCCGCGGCCTGCACGTTTTCTTCCCCTACAATGTCGGCCACCGCGTTCACCGTGGCGCCGAACTGCTCGATGTCCACCACATGGATGCGGTAGCGGTCCCGGAACACGTCGTCCGGCAGATCGTAGAAGAGCTGGGCGTTCTCGTCATCCGCGTACTGGGCCACATAGTCCTCCTTGGCCTCCTCCTTCGTGACAAAGGTCACCGAGGAGACATTGGACACCGCCGCCAGCTGCTCGCCCATCGCCGCGATCTCCTCGTCGGTCAGGTTCTCGTCCATATAGGCCAGGAATTCGTTGTCCCGCTCCAGGTCGCCCAGCATCTCGCTGATGTTGACCGCCACCAGGGAGAAGGAGCCCATGATGAGAAGGCAGGCCACGATCATGCACACCGCCGCGAAGGACATGAGCCCGTGAGTGAAAATGCTGTGGAAGCCCTCAGAAAAGAAATATCGAAAATTAAAATGTTTCATTGTGATAATACCCGCCCATTCCGTCACTGATGATCCTGCCGCTCTCGATGGCCACCACCCGCTTGGAGAAGCGGTTGACCAGCTCCTTTTCGTGGGTGACCACCAGCACGGTGGTGCCCAGCTCGTTGATACGCTCCAGGAGCATCATGATCTCCAGGGATCGCTGGGGGTCCAGATTCCCCGTGGGCTCGTCGGCAATGATCATCTGCGGGTTGTTCACCAGCGCCCGGGCGATGGCCACCCGCTGCTGCTCGCCGCCGGAGAGCTGGTCGGGCCGCTGGTCCCGCTTCCGGTAGAGGCCCACCAGCTCCAGCACGTAGGGGATGCGCTTGCGGATGTCCCGCTGGGAGGCGCCCACCGCCCGCATGACGAACACCAGGTTTTCATAGACCGTCTTTTTCTCGATCAGGCGGAAGTCCTGGAAGATGACCCCCAGTGTGCGGCGCATATAGGGCACCTGCCTGGGGCGGATATTGTTGAGATTGTAACCGTTGACCATGATGCGGCCCTCCGTGGGGGCCACCTCAGCGGTGATCAGCTTGAGGATGGTGGACTTTCCAGAGCCGGAGGGACCCACCAGAAAGACGAACTCCCCGTCGTCCACCCGCATGGAGATCCCCTTGAGGGCCTTGGTCCCGTTGTCGTATTCCTTATAAATGTCGATCAGACGTATCACGGCAGCACTACCTCGTGTATGTAATAAAATCATGGGGCGCGGACCTCTCGCGCCCAGCCGGGCCGCTGAAAGGTTCCGCGCCCCTGTACATGCTCCTCTGTTTCCGTTGTCTCTGTACAGTTGCGGACAGGGTTCTTCCCCGTCCCCTGAACTTTAGGAGTCGATTCCCCGGGAGACCAGATACTTCTTGACCATCAGGGCCACCTTGAAAGTGATGGCGTCGTCAAACTCCCGCAAATCCAGTCCAGTGAGCTTTTTGATCTTCTCCAGCCGGTAGACCAGGGTATTGCGGTGGACGAACAGCTTCCGGGCGGTCTCGGAAACGTTCAGGTTGTTTTCAAAGAACTTGTTGATGGTGAACAAGGTCTCCTGATCCAGGGCGTCAATGGGGTTTTTCTTAAAGACCTCCTGAAGGAACATCTCGCAGAGCGTAGTGGGCAGCTGGTAGATGAGCCGGCCAATGCCCAGGTTCTCATAGTTGATGATGGACTTCTCGGTGTCAAAGACCTTGCCCACCTCGATGGCGATGCCGGCTTCTTTATAGGCCCGGGCCAGGTCCCGGATGTGGGTGACGATCGTGCCGATACCGATGACCGTTTTCAGGTTCAGCTCATTGATGAGGGCGTCCTCGATCTGTTTGGCCAGCTTGAGCAGGTCCTTGGGCTCGCTGCCCTCGGGAAGCTGCTTGATCAGGGCCACGTCGGTCTCGCTGATGGAGAGGACAAAATCCACCTGCTTGTCGGGGAACATGGCCTGGATCACATCAATGGCCGCCACATCGGTCTGTCCCACCTGGCGGATCAGGAACACCGCCCGGGGCACCTCGGAGACAAAATGGAGCTCCTTGGCCCGGACATAGATATCCCCCAGCAGGATATTGTCCGAGATGATGTTCTTGACGAAAGTGGCCTTGTCGTTCTTCTCCTCGTAGTAATTCTTGGCGCCGTTCAGGGCCACTGCGGCCATCGTGCACACCAGGCGGGCCTGCTCGTCCTCGCCCCGGGCAAACACCGCGTAGTCAAACTGGGAGCCCCAGCCCGCCAGCGCCTTGAAGGTCCTCCCCTCAAAGCAGACAGTATCGTTCTCCGCCGCATTCACGGCCTCCACTACGCCGGGCCAGCGTTCCCCGATACAGGTGAGCTCATTGCAGGCCACCACCGTGCCCTCAGAATCGATCACACCGATTGCCCTGTCCGTACTGTCCTTCATCTGCAATACGACACTCTGGAAAATTCTGCTGGACATCGTGTCAGCCTCCTCAATTTTTCAGTTCTATCTGGGATCGGGAGTTTTCATACTGTTCTCCATTATAGCGGCTTTTTTCTCCCTTTTCAATAGGGAACGCAAATTTTTTTGTGAAAAACGACGAAAGGAGGTCCCTGCCGGCGCCGGCGCCCGGGGCGGAGGCCTCTCTATCTGCCGCTCCGCAGCCGCTCCAGCTCCTCCGCCGTCAGCGGGCGCCACGCGCCCTTCTCCAGCGCCGGGTCCAGCGACAGGGGGCCCATGGTCAGCCGCTTGAGGTAGCGCACCGGCTTGCCCCGCTGGGCGAGCATCCGCTTGATCTGGTGGTATTTCCCCTCCCGCAGGGTAACGATGGCCTCGTCCCCTGCCGGTCCGTCCAGCACCTCCAAGCCCGCAGGAAGGCAGGCCAGGCCGTCGGTCAGAATCATCCCCGCTGCGAAGGCCGCCCGGTCCTCCTCCCCCAGTCGGCCGTCCACCCGGACGAAATAGGTCTTGTCCACATGCTTTTTCGGAGAGAGCAGGTCGTGGGCCAGGGCGCCGTCATTGGTCAGCAGCAGGAGTCCCTCGGTGTCCTTGTCCAGCCGTCCGGCGGGAAACAGGCCGATCTTCCGCAGGTGCTCCGGCAGCAGGGTGAGCACCGTGGGCTCCCTGGGGTCCTCGGTGGCCGATACCAGCCCCGCCGGCTTGTGCAGCATCAGGTAGGTATACCGGGCGCAGTCCACCGGCTCTCCGTCTACCCGGATCCCGGCGCGTTCCCGGTCCACCTTGTCCTCCGGCCGGCGGGCCACGGCGCCGTCCACCGTCACCCGGCCGGCGCTCACCAGCTCCCGCACCTCCCGCCGGGACCACCGCCCCGTGCCCGAGAGCACCTTATCCAGCCGCTCCATCCTCTTCTCCTCCCCACTTGTCCTATTTCGTCTTAGTTTATCATATTTGCGCCGGAATGGACATAGAAATCTACACGACTAGATGGAGAGGAGCGTTGCGCTGTGTTCATTCTTACCGCCAAGCTCAAACGAGAGCGGCTCATCGCCGGAGCCGCCGCTGTGGCAGCCCTCTGCGCCGTGGTGGCCATCGCCGTGGGAGTGATAAGTGTCCGTGGGGGAACGGTATCCGCCTCCGCGGACCAGAAGGGGGTCAAGACCAACGAGGACCGGGTGGCCTATCTGGAGAGCTTCGGCTGGACTGTGGAGCCGGAGCCCCTGGCCGTGGAAGCGCTGCTGATCCCGGAGGAATTTGACGAGACCTACACCCAATACCTGGAGCTTCAAAGCAGTCAGGGCTTCGACCTGACCCAATACTGCGGCAAGCGGGTCAAGCGCTATACCTATGTCATCACCAACTACCCCACCGGCGAGACCGGCGTCCAGGCCGGTCTGCTCATCTATAAAAATACCGTCATTGGCGGGGACGTCCTCTCTCCCCAGCTGGGGGGCTTCATCCACTCGCTGGAGATGCCGGGCTAACAGAAAACGCCGCGCTTGTTCTGCGCGGCGTTTTCCTTCTGCTGCCGGGGCGTGAGAGCTTATTTGTCCATGATATGTACATTCAAATGGTTGTAGGTCATCTCAATCCCCTCCCGGTCAAAGGCCGCCTTCACCTGTTCCTGCAGATCGTAATAGACCTCCCAATAATCTCCGTTATCGCACCAAGCCCGGGTCAGGTACTGAATAGAACTGTCGTTATACGCACTGACCCGTGCAAAGGGAGGCGGGTCGCCGTGGACCTTTGGATGGGCGGCAACGACCGCCAGGATCGCCGCCTTGACCTGCTCCACCGGCGCGTCATAGGAAACCGCAAACCTGAGTTCCACCTGCCGCGTGGCCTGGCTGGAATAGTTGGTGATCTTCTCCGTTGAGATCTCCCCGTTCGGCACATGGATGACTTTATTGTCGATGGTCTTTATCCGGGTATATACCATTCCGATCTCCGCCACGGTACCGCTCACACCGCCGGCGTCGATATAGTCGCCCACCTTGAAGGGCTTGGAGCCTAAAATCATCAGTCCTCCCGCCAGGTTCGAGAGGGTCCCCTGCACCGCCAGAGAGACTGCGATCCCGGCCACGGAGAGCAGTGCAATCAGGGAGGTGGGGTCGATGCCCAGGTAGCTGAGGACCACCACAATCGTGACAAACCACAGGAGAATCTTCACCGTGGCGCGGATGAGGGTGTGCAGGCTCTTCTCCACCTTGAGCCGCTGAATCGTCCGGTTCACCAGCGCGTTCAAAACCCGCATGACCACCATGCAGCAGAGCAGCAGCAGGACCGCATAGAGCAGCCGGCTCCAGAAATGAGGCTGGTTGAACAGCCGACCGATGGTCTCGGTCATCTCCTCCGGGTTGGCGCTGGGCAGCGTCGTATCCATGGATTTGCTCCTCCTTGTCTGTCTCCTGTTCGGGAGTTTTCGCGTCACCGGCAGGGAGCGTCCTCTGCCGAGCCTTGAAAACGGCTTTCATTGTACCATATTGCCCCGCGGCACGCAAGGGGCTGCTCCCCCGGCCCGGGTAGGGCGCAGAAAAACAGGCCGGGCTTCCAACGGAAACCCGGCCTGCCGCGGATCTGTACTTGCTATGTCCGATGATTACTCGTCGATCTCGATGACGACGCCGGAGCCGACGGTACGGCCGCCCTCGCGGATAGCGAAGCGCAGGCCCTTCTCAATGGCGATGGGGGTGATCAGCTCCACCTTCATGTCCACGTTGTCGCCGGGCATGCACATCTCGGTGCCCTCGGGCAGGGTGATGACGCCGGTCACATCGGTGGTACGGAAGTAGAACTGGGGACGATAGTTGTTGAAGAAGGGGGTGTGACGGCCGCCCTCGTCCTTGCTCAGGACGTACACCTGGCCCACGAACTTGGTGTGGGGGTGGATGGAGCCGGGCTTGGCCAGAACCTGGCCGCGCTCGATCTCGGTCTTGGCAACGCCGCGGAGCAGAGCGCCGATGTTGTCGCCGGCCTCAGCGTAGTCCAGCAGCTTGTGGAACATCTCGATACCGGTGACGACGGTCTTGCGCTTCTCGTCGGTGAGACCAACAATCTCCACTTCCTCGGAGAGCTTCAGGGTGCCGCGCTCCACACGGCCGGTAGCCACGGTGCCGCGGCCGGAGATGGTGAACACGTCCTCGACGGGCATCAGGAAGGGCATGTCGGCCTTACGGTCGGGAGTGGGGATATAGTCGTCAACAGCGTCC
>DVHW01000091.1 GCA_018711785.1 Candidatus Galloscillospira excrementavium | reverse complement strand
AGGGGGGAGGACGCCCGGGGGACGCCCCGGGCATCACCTGGTTTTGGGTGGGAAATGGGGGATGGCGGAGCGGGGCAATCTGTGGTATGATAAAGGGGAAATACCGGCCCGGGACGGCTGGCTTTGCGCGGCGCCGGGCTGGCAAAAAAGGAGGAGAAGCTATGAAAAAACGGATCGTTTCACTGCTGCTGTGCCTGTGCCTGGCCGTGGGCCTGCTGCCCGCCGGGGCCCTGGCTGCCCCGGTGTCCTACGTGGCGTTGGGGGACAGCATCACCACCGGCTACGGCCTGGGCGAGGGGGAGAAGGCGTTCCCCCAGCTGCTGGCTGAGGCCAACGGGCTGGACCTCACCGACCTGGCGGAGGACGGCCTGACCGGGGCGGAGCTGAGCGCCGCCCTGCAGACGGACAAGGAGCTGCAGCAGGCTGTGGCCGGGGCGGACATCATCACCGTGACCATTGGCGGCAACGACTTGATGAACGCCCTGTACCAGGGCCTGGCCGAGGCCTACAACCAGTTCGCCTCGACGGCCCTGACCCCCCAGCAGGTCCAGCAGATGCTGGCCACCGGCCAGATGACCCCCAGCCAGATGGCCACCCTCCTCACCAGCGTGGAGTGGGTGCTGGCCAGCCAGGAGTTCTCCGCCGCGGTGGCGGACATGGGCAAGGCCTTGGCCGGCATCGTGGGGGCCCTGCGGCAGCTGAACCCGGAGGGGAAACTGGCGGTGGCCTGCCAGTACAACCCCTACGGCCATTTGGAGAACACCCTGACCCAGCCCATGGTGGACGCCTTTGAGGTGGCCCTGATGGTGGTCAACGCCCAGATGAAGGAGGCCTTCGCCCTGCTGGGAGAATCCGGCTACGTAGACGTGTACACCCCCTTCGCCCAGGCGGAGGAGAACCCCTGCAACGCCAGGTTCAACAGCATGACCGACTTTAACCTGGACTTCCACCCCAACGCCTACGGCCACCAGCTCATCGCCCAGGCCATGGCCGGGGCCCTGGGCCTGAAGGCGCCGGGGGAAGAGGGGGAAGAGGAGCTCGGCTTCCCCGATGTGCCGGAAGCGGAGTGGTACGCGGAGGCTGTGGCCTATGTGTCGGAGAAGGGCATGATGAACGGCATGCCGGACGGGCGCTTCGCCCCCGGGGACTTCCTGACCCGGGCCGAGGTGGCCCAGATGCTCTACAACCTGGAGGGGAAGCCCGCCGTTGCCGGTGCGGCCACCTTTACCGACTTGCCGGACCAGTGGTACCAGGACCCCATCGCCTGGGCCCAGGAGACCGGCGTGGTGGATGGCTATGAGGGGAATGTCTTCCGGCCCAACCGGGACGTGACCCGGGAGGAATTTGCCCAGATGATGTACAACTACGCCGCGTACAAGAAGTACGACCTGACCGCTGTGGGCGACCTGAGCCAGTTCCCCGACGGGGACAAGGTGGGCGAGTGGGCCCTGCCCGCCATGGCCTGGGCCAACGGCAACGGGCTCATCAACGGCCACGACGACGGCACCCTGGCCCCTGGCGGGGATACCACCCGGGCCGAAGCGGCCGGCATCCTGATGCGGTTTGACCAGAACCTGGTGCAGAAGTAAATCTTTCCGCGAAGGCCGGGAGGGAGACCTCCCGGCTTTTGCCGCCTTTTGGGGACTACTGCCGCAGAATATGGGAAAAGGCCCGGATACCGCGGTATCCGGGCCTTTTCTGGAGGGAGGGGTAATTTTTAATGGAAGGGGTTGGCTCCGCTGGCCAGGGCCAGGCGGAGCACGTTCTTCGCGCCGCGCTGGAGCTCGCCCAGGGTGAGGCCGTTTTCTCTGGCGCAGGACTCCTCCGGGGCCGGGTCGGCGTCGGTGGCAGGGGGGAAGCCCGCCGAGGGCCGGGCGCCGGGCATGAGCACGTCCACCTGGGCCCGGATGCGGTAGGCGCTGTCCCACACGTCGGGGAAGTCCGGGTCCGGGCTGGGGCGCATCCACCAGTCGGTCATCACGCAGCCCTCATAGCCCCACTCGCCCCGGAGGACGGTGGTGCACAGGTCGTAGTTGTAGTGGCTCCACACGCCGTTGACCTTGTTGTAGCTGGACATGATGGTGTGGGGGGCGGCCTCTTTCACGCAGATTTCGAAGCCCTTCAGGTAGATCTCCCGCAGGGCTCGCTGGGAGACCCGGGAGTCGTTATAGTTGCGGTTGGTCTCCTGGTTGTTGCAGGCGAAGTGCTTGGGGCAGGCGGAGACGCCGCTCTTCTGCAGGCCCCGCACAAAGGCCGCGGCGGTCTTGCCGGTGACCAGGGGGTCCTCGGAGAAGTACTCGAAGTTGCGGCCGCACAGGGGGTTGCGGTGGATGTTCATGCCGGGGCCTAGGAGAATATGGGTGCCCTTCTGCTTCATCTCCCGGCCCACGCACTGGTACAGGCGGCTCACCAGGTCCGGGTCCCAGGTGCAGGCCAGGGAGGTGCCGTTGGGCATGAGGGAGCAGTAGAACTGCAGCCGGATGCCCGAGGGGCCGTCGGTGGTGATGACAGGGGGCACGCCCAGGTCCCGCAGGCGCTGGGTGACGCCCACCATGGCGCCGGCGTTGCCCTTGGCCCCCAGGGGGCTGTCCATGATCAGGTCGCCGCGGCTGAGGGCGGAGAGGTCCTCCCCGGTCAGCTGGGCGATGAAGTCCTCCAGGGAGGCGGAACCCGCGGCCACCTCCTGGAAGGTGATGCCCCGGTCGCCGGTGTAGGGGATGGGCTGGGGCAGGTTCTGCACCACCCGGTCCTTGAGGGAGCGGGTGGGGGCGGGCAGGGGCTCGAAGGCCTTCTGGCCGTCCCGGTTGACCATGCGGTCAAAGCCGTAGGCGGGATCGGGCGGGCAGACCTCCTGCAGGCGCTGGATCACCCGCAGCTCCGGCAGGGCGAAGCTGCCCACCTGGAGGGCCTGGCGCACGTTGGCCCCGGCGTAAATCTGGTACTCGCCGGCCTCCGCCACCCAGGCGGAGGGCCACCCGGTGACGCCGCTGTCGTCGAAGCTGGCGGCGGCGTACAGGGGGGAGGCGATCTCCAGGGACTGGCTCTCGCCGGGCTGGAGTAGGCGGGTCTTTTCGAAGCCCACCAGCACCCGGCTGGCCTTGCCCAGCTTGCCCTGGGGGGCCTGGACATAGACCTGGAGCACGTCCCGGCCGGGGCGGCTGCCGGTGTTTTTCACCTGGGCCCGCAGGATATAGGTATCCCCCTGGGCCTCTACCGAGGCGCCGGAGGTCTCGAACGTGGTGTAGGACAGGCCGTAGCCAAAGGGGAACTGCACCACGTCGGGCTGGAAGGTCTCGAAGTAGCGGTAGCCCACAAAGATGTCCTCGGTGTAGTTGTTGTAGTCCTCCCCCAGGAAGTCCTTGGCGCTGGGGTAATCCTCGTAGCGGTAGGCGATGGTGTCGGTCAGGCGGCCGCAGGCGTCCACCTTGCCGGTGAGCACGTCCGCCGCGGCGTGGCCGCTCTCCATGCCCCCCTGCCACACCAGCAGGGCGCTGTGGATGGGGTACTGCTCCAGCCAGGAGAGGTCCATGACGCTGCCGATGTCCAGCAGCACCACGGTCTTTTCAAAGGCGGCGGTCACCTGGGAGAGGAGCTTCCGCTCGTCCTCGGTGAGGTAGTAGCTGCCGGGCTCCAGGGCGTTTTCCCGGGACTCGCCGGCCGCGCGGCCGATGACCAGCAGGGCGGTCCTGCACCGGGAAGCGGCGGCCTGCACCTGGCTGTCCTCCAGGGGCATCTCCTCGAAGTAGCGGGGCCAGTTGCCCCAGAAGCCCGGGTCGGGGACGTTCTCCGCGCTCCACTTCGCGTAGAGGCCGGCCAGCTCCTGGTCCACGGGCACCCCGGCGTCCCGGAGGCCGTCCATCAGGTTGACGGTATAGGGCGGGTTCACGTCGCCGCCGGAGCCGTAGCCCACGTAGAACCAATCCACCTGCACCCGGCCAAAGACGGCCACGGGCTCTTGGGTGGAGAGGGGCAGGGCGGCGTTGTCGTTTTTCAGCAGCACAGCGCCCTCGGCGCCGGCCAGGCGGCACAGGGCGGGCAGGCGGCTTTCCACCACCTTCTCGCCCAAGACCACCTTCCTGGTCTCCTGGGCAAGCTCGTCCAGTACGGGCTGGTCCTTTTTCTTCTCCTTCTCGTTCAAAGCAGCTTCCTCCTTTATCCGTGGTGTGCTGGGTCTGATTTTATAATAAAGGATACCGGTGCTGCCGTCAAGGACTAAAATGTGCGAAGTGCAGTAATTTCTCAATAATCATGTAAAAAAACAATGCAATATGCGATAATAGAATTTTGCCGGGGAAGGCATGGGAAAAGGCCGGGGGTCTCTCCCGACCTTTTGTGCGCGGAACAGGGTGCTATCCGCCCTGGCGGACCGCGATGGCCTTCCGCAGGGGGAACTCGCTGACGCAGAACAGGAAGGTCTCCTCCTCCATCCGCTGGGCCAGAGCGGCGGGGGCGGCGCTGGCGTCCAGGGGCATGGGGGTAAAGGGGATGGTGATGTCCACGGTGGTGTCGGGCCGCAGGCGGAAGCCCATCTCGCCGGTAAAATGCTCGTCCAGCAGCCCCCAGAGGGAGTAGTCCACGGGGATTTTCAACGCGCCGTGGTAGAGGGCGTAGTGGATCGCCATGAGGGCCCCTTCCTCGTTGCCGGTGTTGGAGACGGTGACGTGGAGCAGGTAGGTGTAGGGCGGGGCGGTGTACCCGCCGGTATAGCCGAAGTCCTCCGGGGAGGCCCCCAGGCTCTCCAAAAAGGGGCCGTACTCCACCAGCTCCGCGCTGTTTACGGTGATGGCGTAGCCGTCGGGGTTTTCCGTGGCGTCGGCGAAGAAGTTGCCGCCCAGCTCCACCGTCTCCCCCATAGGGTGGACCTCCACTGGCTGGTCCAGCTTGCGGCGGTTGGTCTGCACAGCGCTGTACAGGCAGAGGGCGGCGAACAGGGCAGCCAGGAGGGGCGCGGCGAAAAAGGCCGCCCGGGCGGGCAGGGAGCGCTGCGATTTCATGGGCAGGCACCGCCTTTCCCGGGGCGGGAGCCGGTCACCCGGCCGGCGGCCAGGGAGAAGATCTCCCCGGTCAGGTCCTCCAGCAGGGCGCCGTCGTGGCTGGCCAGCACCACCGTGGCCCCTCGGTCCCGCTCCTCCCGGAGGATGGCCTTTACCAGCTCCACGCCGCTCTCGTCCAGGGCGTTGGTGGGTTCGTCCAGCAGCAGGAGGCCGGGGCGCTCCAGGATGGCGGCGGCGATGCCCAGCCGCTGCTTCATCCCCAGGGAGTACTTCCGGTACTTTTTGCCCCGGGCGTCCAGAAGGCCCACCCGGGCCAGGGCGGTCTCGATGTCCCGGGGACCGGCGGTCCCTTTTACGGCGGCCAGCAGCCGGAGGTTGTCATAGCCGGTGTAGGAGGGGAGAAAGGCGGGGGCTTCCAGCAGGACCCCGAGAGAAGGGGGAAAGGCCGCGTCTTTCCCCAGGACGACGCCGTCCACCACCACACGGCCGTCGGTGGGGTAGATGAGGCCGGCGATGAGGCGCAGCAGCATGGTCTTGCCGGAGCCGTTGACGCCCTGCAGGCCGGTGATCTGGCCTGTGGGGAACCGGCAGCTGACATGGTCGATGACAGCGGCGCCCCCGATGACTTTCGTCACCTGGTCGAACACGATGGACATGGTCAGTCCTCCTTTTGTAAGATGTCTGTCTTGCGGAAAAGTGCGGCCCCCAGGGCGGCGCTCAGGACCATGAGGGCGGCGGTGAGCAGCAGGCCGGCCCCCAGGGACACGCCGTTTTCCATGACCTTGCCGCTGCGCAGGGCCATGGCGTAATTCCCCAGAAGCAGCGGGGAGGGGCAGTAGGCCGAAACAATCATCACCACGATGGACACCACATAGCTGAGGGCGGGACGGAGGATGAGGCAGAGAAGCATTTGCACCAGGCTGAGGGACAGGGTCACCAGCAGGGGCAGCAGGGTGAGCTCCAAGGCCATGCCCCAGGGGGAACCGGCGGCCTGCGGAAGCCCCGCCGCCAGCAGCCCCGGCAGGGCGGGGGAGACCGCCAGGGTCCAGGCGGCGCCCCGCAGGCTGGCCCACAGGAATACCGCGGCCCAGGCGATGAGGTAAAAGAGCACCACCGCCGCGGCGTTCCAAAGGCACTTGGAGAGCCACCAGGTCGTTCTGTTCCCGGCGCGCAGAAGCAGCTGCTGGCCCAGGTCACCCAAATCGCCGCGCAGGTAGGGCAGGGTGAAGAACAGGATGCCCAGGTGGAGGAGGAGCCACAGGAAGGGCGCCTGGAACAGGCCCCGGGGAGGCTCCATCCCGCCGAAGAGGCACAGCAGGTAGTCGCCCCAGGTGCCGGGGCCCAGCTCCAGGGCGCGGAGCCGGACGGAGCACTCCAGGGAGGCCAGGGTGAGGAAGGCCGCCCAGACCAGGTATTTGGCCCACATGCCCCGCCGCCACAGGCCCACGGTCAGGTCGAACCGGAGGAGGCTAGAGAGTCTCATGGCGCACCCCCCGAAAGCAGACGGTGAGCAGGGCGAAGGCCAGCAGCAGGACGGTCACCAGGGCCACCGCCCAGCCCATGACCTGGTAGTGGGGGACCTGGGGGTGGAGAAAGTAGGAGGGCACCCACTCCACCGGCGCGGCGGCGGCCCAGGCGGTGTACAGGGCGGTCTCGCCGTAGCCTGCCGCCAGCGTCAGCAGGAAGGGGACGAACACCACCGCCAGCACGCTGGGGAGGTAAAATCCCACCGCGAAGCTGAGCAAGGCAAAGACCCCGCCGTAGAACACGTCCAGCACAGCGTAGAGGAGCACATACAACCCCGGGGCGGTGAAGTACAGGTCGGCCCAGAGGTTGCCGAAATAGATGTGGTTGTAAAAGTTGTAGCCCGCGAAGGGGGTGACCAGGGGCACCTTCGCCAGCACCAGCAGCAGGTTGACCCCCAGGCTGACCGCCACCGTCCCGGCCCCGGAGAGGAACACGGCCAGGGTCTTGCCCGCCAGGTACGTTTTCTTGTCCACCCGGGTGTAGATGTTTTTCAGGTAGCCGCTTTTGCGCTCGGTACAGTAGGACCAGCCGAAGGGCAGGGCCGCCCCCACAGGCAGCAGCGCGTAGAACAGGGCGGCGGCCAGGGAGAGGTCGTCCCCGCCCACCCAGGAGTTGTAAAAGGTGAACAGGGGCAGGTCCGGGTTGTGGGCGAGCTGGCCGTCCGCCTGGTTTGCAAGGACCTGGCCGGGGTTGTAGGAGGCCCGGACCTCGATCATATAGACGGCGCTGAGGACGGAAAACAGGAGCAGCAGGGCCGTGCCCAACAGAAAGGCCTTGGAGCAGAAGGCCTTCCTGCACTCGGCCCCCGCCACCCGGAAGAAGGTTTTCATCTCAGTCCTCCTGTTCCGGGAAGAGGGCGAAGAGCTTGCGGGTGGTGTCGCCGCTCATCTCCTGCTCCAGGGAGGGGGCCTCGTTGACCTCCAGGTAGACGTTTCCCCCCTCCACATAGGAGGGGCCGCAGAACAGCCCCAGCTGGAAGGTGACCGGCTCTCCCTCCTGGATGCGGTAGGCGAAGAAGTCGTGGCCCTTGTCCAGGTCCGGGTCGTCCTCCTGGGGGCGCAGGCTGAAATAGGCGGCGGCCGGGTACATCTCCTCCTCCATCTGCTGTGTCATTCGGTCCTGGAGGGCCACGCCGGAAAGCTCGCCGGCGTCGGCGATGATCGCCGCATCGCTCCCCGCCGGGGCGGTGTAGGAGGCCTCCAGCTCCACCAGCGCGAAGGACATGTTCTCCAGGATCGCCTGGTCCTCGATCTGGCAGCCGTACAGGTCCACCCCGGATTCGTAGATGGAGCCGAAGGTTTCCACGCCCTTCAGGGTGTAGGTGAGGCCCTGGGTGCCCCGCTCGATGGGGAGGTCCGCAAATTCCGGGTCATCGTAGTGCACGGTGTACACCCGGTAGGCGGAGAAAGACCCGCCCGGTCCCTTGATCTCCATGTCGTCCTCGGGGGCGGGGGGCACCACCACGTAGGGCCGCCCCTCGTCGGTGTAGCCGTCGATGCCGTCGTCGTCCTCCGGGTCCGCGGCCTGCTGGACGGCCTGCTGGGCCTGGTGGACGGTCTGCTGAATCTGTTCGTCCAGGGCTTTGTAGGAGCAGCCGGTGCAGAGGAGCAGCGCGCCAGCGGCCAGCGCCAGGATGGGGTGTGGTTTCATGGCAGTCAACCTCCTTTTTTTATTAGACGGAGGACGGGGACGGAAGGCAAGGCCCGTGGGATATTTTTTTGCCGGGCTGGCGCGGGCGGCGGGAGGAAACTGCTTATTGCCAAACCTGCCCCGCCCAGGTATAATACTCCAAAAGAACATTTTGGAGAGGCGGGGGAACGCTGTGCCCATGGACATGAAAGGGGTCATCGCCCAGGCGGCCATGACGCTGCTGCTGGAAAAGCATGTGAAAAAGCTGACGGTAAAGGACATCGTGGAGGAGTGCCACATCACCCGGCAGACCTTTTACTACCACTTCGCCGACATCCCGGAGATGTTCCGGTGGATTTTGGAGCAGCAGGGCCAGCGGGTTCTGCTGGAGGCCAAGGCCCAGGAGGGCGGCCAGGCGGGCCTGCGCAGCATGTTCGTCATGGCCCTGGAGGCCATGCCCTACCTGCGCCGGGCGGAGCGCACCGCCTACGGCCGGGAGCTGCAGCAGCTGGTGGCCCAGTCCATCGAAAACATATTTGAGAAGGTCATCGAGGAGCGGGGCCTCTACGCCCAGTGCAGCCGCCCGGAGGTGAAGCTCATCGTCCGGTACCACGTGGGGGCCATCCTGGGGCTGTTCCAGACCTGGACCGAGGAGGACACCCAGCATTTGGACGACATCGTGGCCACCGTGTTCCAGCTGATGACCGAGGGCATCCCGCCAAAAAGGGAGACAAAGGAATAAGATTGCTTGACAGTTTTGCCGGCGTGTAAGATTTTCTTACACGCCGGCTTTTGTGTCTGGACACAAGTTAAAAACTGCACATGGACAGCTTCCCCCTTTGGAGGTACCATAGGGGCAGAATCAAAAGAAAGGGGAGAGCCGGATGTCCCATGAAATTATGAGCGTAAAGCTGTGCGAGCTGGACGAGCGTATTGCCCGCCTCCACAGCCGGGTGCGGCTGACTGAGACCACGGACACCGCCGCCCTGCGCCGGGAAGTGAAATCCCTGGAGCGCCAGTGTGCCGAGACGGCCCTGACCCTGGGGCAGAAGCTGAGTTACACCAGGAGCGCCATCGCTGGAGAGCTTTGTGAGACCTACGAGACAGCGGAAAACCGGATGGACGGGATGCGGCGGCGCCTGGCGGGCATCATCGCCCGCAGCGAGGCCCCGGCGGAGGAGGAGACCCTGTTGGCGGAATACGCCCTGGACTTCGCACTGCTGGCCGCTGACCGGGCCCTGCTGCTTTCCATGAAGGCCATCTGCGCCCAGCGGGACGCGGAACGAGAGGAGAGGAAACTGTCATGAAAGAAGTAAAAACACCGAAAAAGCCCCTCATCTATTACGGGCTCATCGTGCTGGCGGTGCTGCTGCTGTTCAATATGCTCATCACGCCTATGATCGCCCAGCGCCAGGTGGTGGAGGTGGACTACGGCACCTTCGTCCAGATGGCGGAGGAGAAAAACCTGGGCCTGGTGGAGGTGGACGAGACCGAGAACCAGGTGATGTTCACCGACAAGGACAACACCACTGTCTACAAGGCGGGGATGATCCCCGACCC
This sequence comes from Candidatus Galloscillospira excrementavium, assembly GCA_018711785.1. GTDB lineage: Bacteria > Bacillota > Clostridia > Oscillospirales > Oscillospiraceae > Galloscillospira_A > Galloscillospira_A excrementavium. The sequence continues at coordinate 611 of DVHW01000091.1, read as the reverse complement.
GGACCTGGCGCAGCTGCTGAAGGACTCCGGGGCCGCCTACTCTGGGCAGATTCTGGAGCAGGTGAACCCCCTCATCAGCTTCCTCATCAGCTGGGTGCTGCCCATCGCCCTGTTCGCCGCGTTGGGCTACTACATGAACAAAAAGCTGATGCAGCGGGCCGGGGGCCCCAACGCCATGCGTTTTGGCAAGGCCAACGCCAAGGTGTACGTCCAGTCCACCAAGGGCATCAAATTCGCCGATGTGGCCGGGGAGGACGAGGCCAAGGAGAGCCTGGCTGAAATCGTGGACTACCTCCACGACCCCAAAAAGTACACCGAGGCCGGGGCCGCCATGCCCAAGGGCATCCTGCTGGTGGGCCCTCCCGGCACGGGCAAGACCATGCTGGCCAAGGCGGTGGCCGGGGAGTCCGGCGTGCCCTTCTTCTCCATGTCCGGCTCGGAGTTTGTGGAGATGTTCGTGGGTATGGGCGCCAGTAAGGTCCGGGATCTGTTCCAGCAGGCGAAAGAAAAGGCCCCCTGCATCGTGTTCATCGACGAGATCGACGCCATCGGCCAGAAGCGCAACAGCGGGAACCTGGGCGGCAACGACGAGCGAGAGCAGACCTTAAACC
>DVHW01000090.1 GCA_018711785.1 Candidatus Galloscillospira excrementavium | reverse complement strand
ATGGCCGACTCCACCTCCCGTTGGGCGGAGGCCCTGCGGGAGATCTCCGGCCGGCTGGAGGAGATGCCCGCAGAGGAGGGCTTCCCCGCCTACCTGGCCTCCCGCCTGGCCGAGTTCTACGAGCGGGCGGGCTACGTCAAGACCCTGGAGGGCAAAGAGGGCTCGGTCACCGTCATCGGCGCCGTGTCCCCCCAGGGCGGCGACTTCTCCGAGCCGGTGACCCAGAACACCAAGCGGTACGTCCGCACCTTCTGGGGCCTGGACCGCGCCCTGGCCTACGAGCGGCACTTCCCCGCCATCAACTGGCTCACCTCCTACTCCGAGTATGCCGCCGACCTGAAGCCCTGGTACGACGAGCACGTGGGCAAAAACTTCGTGCCCTGCCGCCAGCGCCTCTCCGCGCTGCTCCAGGAGGAGGCCCAGCTGATGGAGATCGTCAAGCTCATCGGCGCGGACATCCTGCCCGAGGACCAGAAGCTGGTCATCGAGACCGCCAAGCTCATCCGGGTGGGCTTCCTCCAGCAGAACGCCTACCACGACATCGACACCTATGTGCCCCTGGCCAAGCAGCTGAAGATGATGGAGCTCATCCTGAAGCTCTACGACGGCGCCCGGGGGCTCATCGCCCGGGCCATCCCCCTCTCCCAGCTCAAGGCTACCGGCATTTTTGAGTCCCTTTCCAAGGTGAAGTACGAGGTGCCCAACGACGACCTCGCCGCCTTCGGCCAGTACGAAAAGGACATTGACCGCGCGCTGGCCCAGGTGGACCAGGCCAACCAGTGAGTCCGCGCCCCTTCCGGCGCCGCGGTCCCACGCCAACGAGGTGAAACCATGAGATTAGAATACATCGGCCTCTCCGAGCTCTCCGGCTCCCTCATCGCCCTCCAGGGGGTGGAGGGGGTCTCCTACGACGAGATGGCGGAGATCACCCTCTCCAGCGGCGAGAAACGCTACGGGCGGGTCATCCTTCTGGACGGGGACCGGGCGGTGCTGCAGGTCTTTGAGGGCACCCGGGGCATCTCCCTGGAGAACGCCCGCACCCACTTTACCGGCCGGCCCATGGACATCGCCCTGTCCAAGGAGATGCTGGGCCGCATTTTCGACGGCGCGGGCCGGCCCATCGATGGGCTGGGGGAGATCTACCCCGACGAGCGGCGCAACATCAACGGCAGCGCCATCAACCCCGTGTCCCGGCAGTACCCCCGCTCCTGCATCTACACCGGCATCTCGGCCATCGACGGCACCGCCACCCTCATCCGGGGGCAGAAGCTGCCCATCTTCTCCGGCTCGGGCATGAAGCACAACGAGCTGGCGGCCCAGATCGTCCGCCAGGCCAAGGTGGCCGACCAGGACGGGGAGTTCGCCATCGTCTTTGCCGCCATGGGCGTCAAGAACGACACCGCCGACTTCTTCCGCCGCAACTTTGAGGAGGCGGGCGCCCTCCAGCGGGTGGTCATGTTCCTCAACCTGGCCTCCGACCCCATCATCGAGCGCATCCTCACCCCCCGCTGCGCCCTGACGGCGGCGGAGTACCTGGCCTTCAACCACGGCTACCACGTGCTGGTCATCCTGACCGACATGACCTCCTACTGCGAGGCCGTGCGGGAGTTCTCCTCCTCCAAGGGGGAGATTCCCTCCCGAAAGGGCTTTCCCGCCTACCTGTACTCCGACCTGGCCTCCCTCTACGAGCGGGCCGGCATGATCCAGGGCAAGAGCGGGTCGGTGACCCAGGTGCCCATCCTCACCATGCCCAACGACGACATCACCCACCCCATCCCCGACCTGACCGGGTACATCACCGAGGGCCAGATCGTGCTGGACCGGGAGATGGAGCAGAAGGGCATCTACCCCGCCATCTCCATCCTCCCCTCCCTGTCCCGCCTGATGAAGGACGGCATCGGCGAGGGCTTTACCCGGGCCGACCACCCGGACCTCTCCAACCAGCTCTTCGCCTCCTACTCCAAGGTGCAGGACGCCCGAAGCCTGGCCAGCGTCATCGGCGAGGACGAGCTCAGCGAGACCGACCGGCAGTACCTGGAGTTCGGCAGGGCCTTTGAGGAATACTTCATTCGCCAGGACCGGATGGAGAACCGCACCATCGACCAGACCCTGGACCTGGGCTGGAAGCTGCTGACCTATCTGCCCAAGAGCGAGCTGGACCGGATCAGCTCCAAGCTCATTGACGAGCACTACGTGGAGGGGGCCTATAAGACTCTCTCGGAGAACGCCGGGTCCGCCGGCCTCTCCTGATGAAACGCTGACGCGCTGCAAAAGGTGGTGATTCCATGGCCGCGGTGCTCCCTACAAAGGGTAACCTCATGGCCGCCAAACGCTCCCGGGCCCTGGCCCTCACCGGATATGAGCTGATGGACCGCAAGCGGAACATTCTCATCCGGGAGATGATGTCCCTGATGGACACCGCCAAGGCGGTTCAGAGCCAGATCGATACGGTCTTTGCCGAGGCCTACCAGTCCCTCCAGCGGGCTAATATCAAGCTGGGCATCTGCGACCGCATCGCCGAGGCGGTGGACGTGGACGACACGCTGAACATCCAGTACCGCTCGGTCATGGGGGTGGAGCTGCCCCACATCCCCGACAACGCCCCGCCCCCCCGGCTGGAGTACGGCTTTGCCTCCACCAGCTCCGCCCTGGACGAGTGCTACATCAAGTTCCGGCAGGTGAAGGACCTCATCCGGCAGCTGGCCGAGGTGGAGACCTCCATTTACCGCCTGGCCGAGGCCATCAAAAAGTCCCAGAAGCGGGCCAACGCCCTGAAAAACATCGTCATCCCCGGTTTTGACGAGACCATCCGCTTCATCACCGACGCCCTGGAGGAGAAGGAGCGGGAGGAGTTCGTCCGCCTGAAGGTCATCAAGCGGCAGACCGGACAGTAAACCGCGCCCCAAGTCTTATTTTAGGACTTGGGGCGCGGTTTTTCTGTTTTCCGCGGCCGCGGGTCAGGCCGTTTCCGCCGCCTCCAGCGCGTTTTTCAGGGGGCAGCGGAATTTGCCCTGCCCCTCCCCCTCCAGGAGGGTGCCGTCCCGCAGCTGGCTGAAAAAGGCGTCGTACCCATCCGGGGAGAGGAAGTGGAAGCGGTACCGCTCCGCCGCGCCGGTCTCCTCCAGCCGGCGGTTGAGCTGCGCGAAGTGCTCCACCGCGTAGCGGTACTTGGCCCGGTTCTCCTCGCTCACGTCGCCGTCCTCCTTGATCTCCACCACGATGTAATGGCACACACCGTCCTTCTCCACCCGGAGGAAGAAGTCGGGGTTGAACTTGTCGTGGTAGTATTTTCTCGACTTGGAGTCCCCCGAGCCGTACCGGCAGCTGTAGCTGATCTCGTAAAACTTCTGGTCCGGGGACTTGATCCACGCGGTGAGGGTGTCGGCGTTCTCCCGCCGGCACAGGAGGGAGACAAAGGTCCGCTCCGGCTTGGAGGCGGTCAGCACCGTGGTGACCGGGGTCTTGAACAGGCCGTAGTCGATCTCCTTGACCGCGGACCGGGGCAGGGACTCGTCCTCCAGAATCTCGGTGAGGACGCTCCGCTGCTCCTCGTCCTCCACCTCATTCTCCCAGTTGTTGCTCAAAAACACCGTCCGGTCCTGCCGGAGCATACCCACGCTGATCGCGCGCCGGTTCATGGTCCGGGTGCTGATCTCCACAAGCTCCCCGACCACCGCCCGGGAGACAGCCGACTTCTTGTTCTTGCGGAGCAGGGGGGTAAAGGCGGAGAGGATCTTGTGGACATTGGCCTCCACGATCTCCTCCCCCCGGTTCCCCCGCTTCTCCATGGACCGGCGCACGATGCCCTCGATGACCTCCCGGGGCGGGAGCACGTTCTGGGTGTACTCCTCCTCCCCCAGCTTCAGAGTGTTGCCCTCCCACTCCCGCTGCTCGAACTCCTCGTACAGGCGGTCCACCACCTCCTCCACGGTCCAGGTCACGTTTCGGATGGCGTAGTTCCGCTCGCGGGAGGCGCCGCTGATCACGGTCTCATAGGTGGTGCCCCGCTCCACCACCACTGACTGGGACTCCAGGGCGATGCCCTCGGTCATCAGGCGGGTGAAGTCCACCGTGCCGGCCTCGGCCGGCTTTTCCACCTCGGTCTTCTGGTGGTCGTATTTGAGGTTCTTCAGGGAGAAATGGTACCGGCTCCGCTCCCCCTCCGCCAGGACCTCGCTGGACACCCGGGTCTCGATCTCCAGCACCTCGTCTACCAGGCGCTTGATCTTGCTGCTCCAGGCCCGGTGGTTGAACACCACCACCCGGGGCTGGGGGGATCTGTACGCCTCCGGGATGCGCAGGCCCCGCCCCAGCACCTGGGCGATGAGCAGCTTGGAGTTGAAGGCCCGGTCCTCCCAGGGGACGATCTGGAACACGTTCTTCACGTCCCAGCCCTCGGTGAGCATGGAGACCGAGAGGATCCACTCGGTGCCGTCGCCCCGCTCGTCCACGTATTTGAGCTTGGCCACGTTCGCCCGGTGCTCCCGGGCGGAGGTCACCAGCAGGACCTTGGACTCCACCGCCTCCTTCTCCCGGTTCTCCTGCTTCGCCAGGAACTCGGTAAAGTCCCGATAGAGGCGCTTGGCGCTGGCGATGTCCCGGGTCACCAGGATGGACAGGGGCTTGACCAGGGGATAGCGTTCAATGTTGTCCCGGTGGTTCTGCCAGATCTTCTGAAACCGCTCGTTGTCGCTCCGGCTCTCGTCCTCCCGCACGTAGTCGATGCTCTTGACGATCCGGTCCTCAATGGCCTGGCGGAGGGAGTAGCGGTAGATGACGTCCGGGAAGTACTCGTCCTCCAGATAGGCCGTGCCGGTAAAGCCCAGCATGTACCGGAAGCCGTACTCCCTGCTGAGCAGGAACTCCTTCCACTTCTTGATGGATGCGTCGCTCTGGCTGGGCCGGTTGAAGATGTGGTGGGCCTCGTCGTTCAGGACCAGGGTGTCCCCGCCCCGGCCCAGGAAGCTGTCCGCGATGGAGGAGCCGGTGTTCTCATAGACCGCGTGGATGTTCTCCACGCACAGGTCCCCGGTCTTGACGGTCTCATTGGCGCTGACGATGCTGGGGTTGCGGCACGCCGCGTCCGGCGGCAGGGCGGCCTTCAGCCCGGCGTCGCCGCTCAGGGCCTTGAACTTCTCGGTCAGGCCGGCCTCGATGGTCAGGGAGGGGCAGAGCACCAGCACCCGCTTCACCAGCCCCAGCCCCAGGGCGATCTGGGCCACGCCGTAGATCACATAGGACTTCCCGGTGCCGGTGGCCAGGTCCACGGTGGCATAGAGCTTCTCCCCCATCTGGAGCGCGCGGAACAGGTCCTCCCGGTCGGCGTACTTGTCCCGCAGGCAGGGGTTGATGCCGTAGTTGTACTCCGCCAGGTCCCGCAGGCTGCCGTACTGCCCGCTGGCCAGGTAGACCACCGCGGTCCAGATGGCCTCCTTCTGGTAGCTGCGGTCGCCGCACAGCCGGTCGAGGAAGGGCCTCCAGGCCTCCGGGTCCAGCTTTCTCCGGTCATAGGCCCGGTTGAGCCGGAGCACCAGCTCCGACTGGGCAAAGCTTTTTACATCCTGCATCTCATCCGCTCCTTACAGCGTGAAGCGCTCGGTCAAATCGTTGCCGAAGATGTCCGTATAGACCGCCATCAGCTCGTCCCCCACCGCCGCGGCGTCCAGGGAAATCCGGATGGCGCCGTTCTCCTGCTTCAGCTCATCCAGGAAGAAGGCGTGGGTCATGATGAACTCCCGGCCGTTGTAGTGGGTGTCGAGGAACACGGCGGAGAGCAGCTCAAAGCCGGTCAGCTTCTTCTCCTCGGCGGTCCGGCCGCTGCGCAGCTCCTGGGAGGAGAAGCCCCGGATGGTGAGGACCACCTGGTCCCCCTCCCGCTCCAGGGCGCTCTCCACCGCCGGGGTCCGGTTGAAGGAGAAGCCGATGGACTCGTCCAGGGCGTTCACCTCGTTTTTGGAGCGGGGCTGCCGGACCTTCCTGAAGTCGGTCTGGTGGAGCTCCTTGATGGTCTGGTAGGGGATCTTGAGGAAGTAGTAGCGCACGCCGCCCCGCTCCTCGTAGTCGGCGATGAAGTCCAGCCGGGTGTAGGGCACCACGATATACACCCGCCCGCCGGCCAGCCGGCTGCCCAGGTGGGTCCCGATGTCGGCCAGGAAGGTGTCGTCCACATTGGACTCCCGGTACTGGTTGTAGTCGAAGATGACCACCGGGTCGCCGTCCTTCGTCCCGTCAAAGGGATAGCCGCCGATGATCTGCTCCTCCAGGTCGATGCCGAACAGCCCGGAGACAAACTGCCTGTACTTGTTGAACTCCATCCCCAGGGCCGCCTTCAGGTCGTAGGAGCCCAGGGTGCAGGTGGCGAAGGGCCGGGCCGCCTTCCCATACTTCCCGCTCTTTCGGTTCAGGGGCTTGGAGGAGGCGATGGTCAGCATCCGCTTTTGGGCGGTGAAGTAGGCGAACTTCCCCGCGTCGCACAGGATCCAACGGCGGCCCAGCTTCTCGGCCACCTCGCCGGTCCGGCCGGAGCCGTGGAAGAAGTCCATAACCAGGTCCCCGGGCCGGGTGGTAGTCTCGATGATCTTCTTCAGCAGCTGCTCCGGCTTTTGGGTGGGGTACTTGTTCTTGGAGGCGTCGATGCCGATGTTCCACACGTCGTAGTCGATGATGCCGCTCTTCAAATAGGTCCGCACCCGCTCCCCCCGGGGGTTGACGTTCCAGTAGAACCAGCGCCGGGTCTCCCCGTCGTACTCCTTGAACCGCTCCCGCTGCTTCGCCGTGTAGGGCACCAGGGCCGCCTGGGCGTCGAAATAGTAGTTCCCGCTCTTGGCGTAGTAGAGGATGATGTCGTGCTTGCGCTGGAAGTACTGGGTCTGGTCCCCGCCGCTGGGGTAGAACCACACGATCTCGTTGCGCAGGTTGTTCTTTCCAAAAATCTCGTCCATGACCACCTTGATGTAGTGCCCCATCTTCTGGTCCAGGTGGACGAAGATGGCCCCGTCGTCGGCCAGGATCTCCCGGGCCAGGATGAGCCGCCGGCGGAGGAACTCGATGAACTCGGCTCCCAGCCGCTTGTCGTTGTAGGCCTTGGCCCCGTCCCGGTTCTTGAACTCGTCGGTGGTGGCGAAGGGCGGGTCGATGTAGATGAGCTTGACCTTGCCCTTGACCCGGTCCTTGAGGATGGGGTCCTCATTTTGATAGATGGTCTTCAAAAACTGGAGGTTGTCCCCGAACACGATCAGGTTGCGCCAGCCGTCCTCCCCGGCGGGCGCCTCCGCCTCCTGGTACACCCGGTCCATCTGCAGGGGCACGGGGAAGGAGCCGTCCTCGTCGGCCAGCAGGTCCTCCCGGCGCATCTTGCCCGCGTAAGCCAGCTCGTACTCCCGGTGTGTCACCGGAAAGAGCTTGTACTTGAAATCCTCCGGCAGCTCCTCTCCCCGCTCCAGCAGGTCAATGACATAGTCCCGTTCCGCCTTGCTCAACATCTCTGCTTCCTCCAACCCGCGGTGAATGTCCCCATTGTCTCAGGAGAGGTGTCCCATAAACCCCGCTTTTGAGGCATGGACGCCCCAAGCGGCCGTGCCGCCGGACAGGAGTCCGGCTCCGGCATGTTCGCGCCGTTTTCGTCCATTATAGGGCACATTCGCCGGTGCGTCAAGCACGCTTGACCCGACGGGAAACGCCCGGGCTGGCTCCATCCCACCGTTCTCTTAGGCTCCAAAACGAAACGCACCTGCAAAGCAGGTGCGTTTCGTTTTGGAGGCGCCACCCAGACTCGAACTGGGGGTAAAGGTTTTGCAGACCTCTGCCTTACCACTTGGCTATGGCGCCATATGGATAACAGGAGCAAACTCCTTGCTCCTGTTATCTTTTGTGGAGCAGGTGACGAGGCTCGAACTCGCTACCTCCACCTTGGCAAGGTGGCGCTCTACCAGATGAGCTACACCTGCATCTCTCGATGCGTCAACGCTCTATTCTATGTCGTTCTCCCGGAAAGGATACTTCCTTGGGGAGATTCTCCCGGGATGCCGGGCATCCCGGGAGAATGGTGCCTCCGGCCGGAATCGAACCAGCGACACGGGGATTTTCAGTCCCCTGCTCTACCAACTGAGCTACAGAGGCAAATG
>DVHW01000089.1 GCA_018711785.1 Candidatus Galloscillospira excrementavium | reverse complement strand
TTGGTGATGATGCCGATAAGTTTTCCGTCCTTGCAGATGGGCACGCCGGAGATGCGGTACTTGGCCATGAGCTCGTCGGCCTCGGCCAGGGTGTGGCCGGGGGCCAGCCAGAAGGGGTTGGTGATGACGCCGTTCTCGCTGCGCTTGACCATGTCCACCTGCTCGGCCTGCTGGCCGATGGACATGTTCTTGTGGATGATGCCGATGCCGCCCTCCCGGGCGATGGCGATGGCCATGCGGGACTCGGTGACCGTGTCCATGGCGGCGCTCATGAGGGGGATGTTCAGGGTGATCTTCCGGGTGAGGCGGGTGTGCAGGTCGATGTCCGCAGGGAGCACGTCGCTCTCGGCGGGGATGAGGAGCACGTCGTCAAAGGTGAGGCCCTGCTTGGCGAACTTGGTGGCAGCGTCGGTGTTGACCATGGTGCATCTCCTTTACTTCTGTTTTTGTGGCCGGTGGGGAGAGAAATTTTTCCTATTCTACGCTCTTGGAGCAGGCTTGTCAAGGGCCGGATTCAGGGGAGGGGAGAGAGGTGGAGGGAGGCGTCGAAACGGGCCGTACCGTCCTCCCCCACGCCGCGGACAAACCAGCCCCCGTCGGCCGGGGCCGTATAGAGCTCCAGCACCTCCTCCGGGCGGCACTCGTGGAGGTAGCCGATCTGGAGGGAGGAGACAAAATGCCCCGGCAGCAGCCGTTCCAGGTGGATGGCGTCGCAGGTGAAGTCGGCATAGCGGGCATTGTTGACATGGCCGTTGATGTCGGTGTCGCTGTAATGGAGAGGCCGCCGCTCGGCCAGAGCCAGGCCCTCGGGGGGACGGAGCTTGGTCAGGAGCTTGTCCTTGCACAGCGCTCCGCCCTCGGTGCCGGCGAATTCCTCCGCGTGGGACAGGCGGAAGAGCTTGTGGGTGTCCAGGTCAGCCAGGACCCAGGTGGAGATGGCCTCGCCCACCGGCTCATCCCCCACGAAGAGGTCAAAGTCCCGGTACATGGCGGCCCCCCGGCCGCCCCGGTGCCAGGTGCGGATGCGCACCACCTCGTCCCAGTGGAGCGGGCGGTCCAGGCGGTACCACATCCGGGCCAGCATCCAAAAGACGTTGTAGCGGGCCACCATCTCCTCCCGGGAGACATGGATGGCTACGGCGGCGTCGGTGGCGGCCTCCTGGAGCAGGCCCAGCAGCGCCGAGGGCCGGCAGTGGTCAAAGGGGTCCACGGACCGGGAATCCACCCGGTAGGTCTGTTCGAAAAATACGCCCAAGAGTATCGCTCCTCGCTTTCTGGTGTGATGCAAAAGGGTTTTACAACGGACGGCGCTTGATGACCAGCCGGTCCTTGCAGCAGATATCGTCGATGTCCGACGCGGTGGCGGCGTTCAGCCGGAGGACACCGCCGCAGTGGGGGCAGATGAGGTCGATGGAGCTGTAATTGACCTGGAGCTTCCACTCCGTGGAGCCGCACTCGCAGCTCACCCCGCCCCGCTTGGCGATGTCCCGCAGCTCGGAGAGGACCTCGTGCATGGCCAGCTCGTCCAGGAAGGTGCCCCGGGCGCCGGCCTCCCGCTCCAGCTTGTCCGCCGCCTCCTCCAGACGCCGGACCGCGGCAAAGACCGGCCCCTCCTCGCCCACATAGCAGCAGTCCAGCCCCGAGGCGGCGCAGGAAAAGGCCAGGGCCTTCTCGTGGAGAAAGGCGTGGGCGGAGCAGACCACGGTGTGCTCCTTCTGACAGAACAGGCAGGGGACGCTCAGGCGGGCCTGGCTGCCCTCCAGCTCCACCCGCAGCGCCGACTTGCCGCAGGGGCAGGGCAGGACATTGGGGGCGGCGGCCAGCTGAAAGATGCTCCGTTCCACAATGACGCTCTGGCGGCAGGACGGGCAGAGATAGGCGAGTGTGCGCTTGGTGTCTTTGGCCATGGTGCGCCTCCATCAACAGAGAATAAAAGGATTCCCCTGTATTATACCGTATTTTTCCGGGTTTGACCAGAGCGGGCGGTTCCAAAATCCGGACTTATATTTTTTACGGTTTTGTGAAAACTAGGACCGATCCAGGAAACAGAGCGGAGGGATTGGATGACCACGAAGAAAATCGGCAGACAGACGGTGGCGCTGGCCAATCCGCCTAGCATTGCGGGGCACGCCAATGTGGTGGGAAAAAAGGAGGGGGAGGGCCCTCTGAAAAACAGCTTCGACCACATCGAGCAGGACGACACCTTTGGGGAGAAGAGCTGGGAAAAGGCGGAGTCGGCCATGCAGCGCATGGCCCTGGCCTCCGCCCTGGACAAGGCCAAGCAGCCCGTTTCCCAGATGGACTATATCTTCGCCGGGGACCTGCTGAACCAGTGTATCGGCACCGGCTTTGCCGTCCGGGGGCAGGACGTCCCCTTCTACGGCCTCTACGGAGCCTGCTCCACCATGGCGGAGAGCCTCTCCCTGGCGGCCATGATGCTGGACGGCGGCTACGGGGAGTGGGCGGCGGCCATGACCTCCTCCCACTTCTGCTCAGCGGAGCGGCAGTACCGCACCCCGCTGGAGTACGGCGGGCAGCGGACCCCCACCGCCCAGTGGACTGTCACCGGGTCCGGGTGCGTCATCCTGGCCCGGGAGGGGGAGGGCCCCTATGTCACCCACGTGACCACCGGCAAGATCGTGGACAAGGGCATCAAGGACGCCAACAACATGGGGGCGGCCATGGCCCCGGCGGCCTACGCCACCATCAAGGCCCACCTGGAGGACCTGGGCCGCAGGCCCTCCTACTACGATCTCATCGTCACCGGGGACCTGGGCGCGCTGGGAAAGGAGATCCTGCTGGACGCCTTCCACCGGGACGGTGTGGACCTGAACAACCTGGACGACTGCGGCACCATGATCTATGACCTGGAGGCCCAGGACGTCCACTGCGGCGGCTCGGGCTGCGGCTGCTCCGCCGTGGTGCTCACCGGGTATCTGCTGAACGGGATGCGCGCCGGGCGGTGGAAGAACCTCCTCTTCTGCGGCACGGGCGCCCTGCTCTCGCCCACCTCCACCCAGCAGGGGGAGAGCATCCCGTGCATCTGCCATGCAGTAGCCATTTCCACGCAGAAGTGAGTGTCCTCGCCGCCGCCCCTGTGCGTGACGAGAGGCGGGCGGAGGCAGATGCGCTGCTGTCCCCATCGCCTCCCGGCCGGTGACCGGAACCGGTGAGGGATGACACGGTTTGCCCGGAGGGCAAATCACGGCCACGCGGTGGCAATCTCTACGAAAAAGTGAGTCCCGCGCCGCCGCCTCTGTGCGCCACGAGAGGCGGGCGGAGGCAGATGCGGGGATATCCATCGGACCCATCCATCGGCGAAAAGGAGAAGAACATGGAAGTATTCTGGGAGTATGCCCGGGCGTTTCTCTGCGGCGGCGTCCTGTGTCTCATTGGTCAGATCCTGATCGACAAGACCACCCTGACCCCGGCAAAGATTCTGGTGGCCTACGTGGTCTCCGGGGTGGTTCTGGGCGGCCTTGGCATCTACAAATATGTAGTGGAGTTCGGCGGCGCGGGGGCCACCGTGCCCCTGACCGGGTTTGGATACCTTCTGGCCAAGGGCGTGGAGAAGGCGGTGGCCGAGCAGGGCATCCTGGGCGCCCTGACCGGGGGCGTCACCGCCGCCGCGGGCGGCATTACAGCGGCGATTTTCTTCGGATATCTGGTGGCGCTGATCTTCAAGCCGCGCTCCAAGAGCTGAGACAGACAAAAGCACAGAGGAGAGTTTTCGTCCAGTATACGCGGGACATAAGCCCCCGGGCGCTCATCGCCCGGGGGCTTATCCGGTTGGGGCTTGCCCTTTCGGCGGCGGCGCGGTATAGTAAAGAAATACAAAGCACCGTAGAAAGGCGGGAGCAGACATGGCCATCTATCAGCTGCGGGAGAACCGGGTTTGGCGGCCCTTTCTGGGCGGCGCGAAGCTGGACGCCCTGGCAGGGCGGAGCGAGGGCACACCGGGCCACTATCCGGAGCGGTGGATCGCCTCCACCACCGGAACGGCATCGGGGGAAGGGTATTCCCGCCTGACAGACGGGCGGCGCCTGAGGGACGTACTGGGGCGTGACACCGGCGTGCTGGTCAAGCTGCTGGACAGCTACAGCCGCCTGATGATTCAAGTCCATCCGGACGACGGGGCGGCCCAGCGCCTTTTTCAGCAGCCCTGCGGAAAGACCGAGTGCTGGTATATCCTGGACACCCAGGCGGTGGACGGCGTGGAACCCTTTGTGTTCCTCGGCTTCCGGGCGGGCGTGACGCCGGCCCGCTGGCGGGAGGTCTTTGCGGTCCAGGATATCCCCGCCATGGAGGCCATGCTCAACCGCATCCCGGTCAAGCCGGGGGACTGCTTCCTGGTGCCCCCCGGTGTGCCGCACGCCATGGGGAGCGGGGTCTTTTTCGCCGAGGCGCAGCAGCCCAGCGACCTGGTATTCCGCACTGAGTACATCACCCCGGCAGGGGAGCGGCTGCCCGATGAGGCCCTGCACCTTGGCGCGGGCTTTGACGCCATGTTTTCCTGCTTCGACTACCGTCCCTCCTCCCCGGAGGCTTTCCGGGTGGCGCCACAGGGAGATACCATTCTCTCCAGCAAGTGGTTCAGTATCTTCCGCCCCCGTCCGGGGGTGTGCTATCCCGCCGCGGGCGGCGTGGCGCTGGTGGCCCTGGCGGGAGAGGGGACGGTCAACGGTGTGCCCCTCCGGAGGGGCGGAGAGCTGTACCTCGACGAGGATTTCGCGATATCTGGTGGGATAGAAGCGCTGGCCTTTACGGGGCCGGCTGCCGGAGAAGGCGCTAGTCTAGTCTAGGATATAAAATCCCAGCTGGTCGGGCGTAAAGACCAGCCGGTTCTGGGGCCGGCCGGCGAACCAGGCCTGGATCGCGGCCACGATGGCGTCGCTGGTCTCATCCAGGGTAAAGTACTGGCTGCCACAGGTGTTGTGAAAATGGACCGCAATGCCTTGCTCCGCCATAGCGGACTTGAGCGCCGAGATTTCAGGGAGCGTCAGGACCATATCCCATTCCTCCTTATTTTTATGTATGATACCATGGGGAGGAGAGATTTGACAAGAGCGGAGCAGAGAAGAGAGAAGGGGGAGAGGACCGTGCTGAAACTGGTGCTGGGGCGCTCCGGGACGGGAAAGACCACCGCCCTGCTGGAGGCCATCGGGGCGCGGAGCGGGGCAGCGGGAAAGCTGCTCATCGTGCCGGAGCAGCAGTCCCACGACGCGGAGCGGCGGCTGTGCGCCATCGCGGGCAACCGGGTCTCCCAGTACGCGGAGGTGGTCTCCTTCACCCGGCTGGCCAGCCGGGTCTTCGCCGCCGCCGGGGGACTGGCCGCCCCGGCGCTGGACGCGGGGGGGCGGGTGCTGCTCATGTATGCGGCTCTCCAGTCGGTGTCGGCGGAGCTGAAGGTCTTCGCCCGCCCCTCCCGAAAGAGCGCCTTTCTCACCGGCCTTCTGGCCACGGCGGACGAGCTGAAGAGCTGCCGCATCACCCCGGAGCAGCTCTGGCTGGCCGGGGAGGAGGCCGGCGGCGGGGAGGGGGACAAGCTGCGGGACCTCTCCCTCATCTGCGGGGCCTACGAGGCCCTCGCCGCCCGCCAGGGGGCCGACCCCCGGGACCGGCTGACCCGCCTGGCGGAGAAGCTGCGGGAGAGTGGCCGGGCCCGGGGGAGGGAGGTGTACCTGGACGGGTTCACCGACTTCACCCCCCAGGAGCGGCTGGTGCTCCAGGTCCTGCTGGAGCAGGCGGACTCCGTGACCGTGGCCCTGACCTGCGATACCCTGGAGGGGGAGGGGGGCGAGGTCTTTGGCCCGGCCCGCCGGACGGCGCGGCAGCTGCTGCGCCTGGCCCGGGAGGCGGGCATTTCCTCGGAAATTCAGACCCTGGACGCCCCCGCCATGCCCCGCGCCCCCGCCCTGGCCGCCCTGGAGGCCCACCTGGCGGAGCGGGGGGAGGGTGTCTACGAGGGAGAGACACCGGAGCTCGCCCTCTTCGCGGCCCGCACCCCCTACTCCGAGGTGGAGCGGACGGCGGCGGAGATCCTCCGCCTGGTGCGGGAGGAGGGCCTGCGCTGGCGGGACATCGTGGTCACCGCCCGGAGCATGGAGGGCTGCCGGGAGCTGATCGAGACCGTGTTCCCCCGGTACGGCATCCCGGTGTTCCTGGCCGGACAGAGCGACGTGCTCCAAAAGCCGGTGTTCTCCCTGGTCACCGCCGCCCTGGACGCGGCGGCGGGGGGGTACCAGTACGAGGACGTGTTCCGCTACTTAAAGACCGGCCTGGCCGGCATTTCGCTGGAGGAGCGGGATTTGCTGGAGAACTATGTCCTCAAGTGGGATATCCGGGGCGGCCGCTGGACCCAGAAGGAGCCCTGGAACATGCACCCACAGGGGTACGGCCTGGCCTGGAGCGACGCCGACCGGGCCCTGGCGGCCCGGCTGGACGATCTGCGCCGGGCCATCGCGGACCCCCTGGAGCGGCTGCGGACCAACCGGGACCGCACCGGAAGGGGACAGGCGATTGCACTTTACAGATTTTTGGAGGAGATCGACCTGCCGGAGCAGCTGAAGCGGCGCACCGCCGCCCTGCGGGAGCGGGGGGAGCAGGCGCTGGCCGAGGAGTACCGCCAGCTGTGGGACATCCTGGCCGGGGGCCTGGAGCAGTGCGCCCAGATTTTAGGGGAGAAGCCCCTGGAGCTGGAGGAGTTTGCCCGGCTGTTTGCCCTGGTCCTCTCCCAGTACGACGTGGGGACCATCCCGGTCTCCCTGGACCGGGTGACCGCCGGGGAGATGCCCCGGGTGGCGAAGAAGCACTGTAAAGTAGTTTTCCTGGTCGGCGCGGACGACAACGCCATCCCCCAGGTGGCCGCCGCCCCCGGCCTGCTGACCGACGACGACCGGAGCCTGCTGGCCTCCTTCGGCCTGGAGACCGCCCCCACCTCAGCCGACCGGCTCTACCGGGAGTCCACGGTGCTCTACGAGACCTGCGCCCAGCCCATGGAGCGGCTCTATGTCAGCTGGGCCCAGGCGGGGCCCCAGGGGGAGGAGCGCCGCCCCTCCTTCCTGGTGGGCCGCCTGCGGGGGCTGTTTCCCAGCCTGCGCGTGACCGAGGAGGGGGCGCTGGACGGCACCTTCCGCCTGGCTGCCCCCCGGCCCGCCCTGGAGCTGGCCGGGCGGTGGCCCTGGGCGGCGGCCGCCCTGGCCCGGCTGCCCGAGTACGCCCCCCTGGTGGAGCGGATGGGGAGGGCCGCGGCCCTGGAGCGGGGCAGCCTGACCCGGCCGGTGGTGGAGGAGCTCTACGGCCGGAAGGTGCCCATGTCGGCCTCCCGGATGGACAAGTACAAGTCCTGCCACTTCTCCTACTTCATGCAGTACGGCCTGAAGGCCAAGGCCCGGAGGGGGGCGGGCTTCCAGGCGCCGGAGTACGGCACCTTCGTCCACTATGTCCTGGAGCATGTCCTCCAGGAGTGGACGCCCGAGACCGACGGGGAGGGCCGGCCGGTGCTCCCCTCCCGGGCGCTGGTGGAGGACGTGGTGGAGCGGTACGTCCGGGAGCAGCTGGGCGGCCTGGAGGGGGAGAGCGCCCGGTTCCGCTACCTCTTCCGCCGGCTCATCAAGTCGGTGTACGCGGTGGTGGAGAACGCGGCGGAGGAGCTGTGCGCCTCCGACTTCCGCCCCATCGCCTTCGAGCTGGGCTTTGGCGCCGGCGGGCCCCTGCCGGCGGTGGAGTTCACGGTGGACGGCATCACCGTCAGCCTCACCGGCTTCGTAGACCGGCTGGACGGCTGGGAGCACGACGGGCGGCTCTACCTCCGGGTGGTGGACTACAAGACCGGCCGGAAATCCTTTGACCTGACCGACGTGTGGAACGGCATGGGGCTGCAGATGCTGCTCTACCTCTTCACCTTAAAGAGAGAGGGACAGGCCCTCTACAGCAAGGAGATTGTCCCCGCGGGGGTGCTCTACCTGCCTGCCCGGGAGGCGGTGGTGGCGGGGAGCCGGGACATGACCGAGGCCGCTCGCCGCCGGGAGGTGGACAAGGCCCTGCGGCGCAAGGGCCTGGTGCTGGACGACCCGGAGGTGCTGGAGGCCATGGAGCACCGGGGACCGGAGGGCATCCGGTTTCTGCCCCTGCGCATCTCCCGCAGCGGCGCCGCCGCCGGGGAGGCCCTGGTCTCCGCCGAGCGGCTGGGCCGGCTGGAGGGGCACATCGGACGGCTCCTGCGGCAGATGGGGGAGGAGCTGGCGGCGGGGTGCATCGCCGCCGACCCCTTCTGGAAGGGGCCGGAGAAGAACGCCTGCCAATACTGTGACTACGCCGAGGCCTGCCACTTCGAGGAGGGCCGGGGCGGCGACCGCCGCCGCTGGCTGCCCGCGGTGAAGGCGGAGGAGTTCTGGGCCCGGGTGGGGGACGAGACATGAGAGACCATGCGGGAGAGGAGGGAGCGAGATGGGCTTCCAGCTGACTGAGGAACAGCACGCCGCGGTCTATGACCGGGGCGGCGGCACCCTGGTGTCGGCGGCCGCCGGCTCGGGCAAGACCCGGGTGCTGGTGGAGCGGCTGCTGGCCCGGGTGGAGGAGGAGGGGGCGGACATCGACCGCTTCCTGGTCATCACCTACACCAACGCGGCGGCCTCCGAGCTCCGGGGCCGCATCGCCCAGGAGCTCTCGGAGCGGCTGGCCCGCCGGCCCGGCGACCGGCACCTGCGGCGGCAGGCCACCCTGGTCTACAAGGCCCAGATCTCCACGGTACACGCCTTCTGCATGGCCCTGCTGCGGGAGTGCGGCCACCTGGCGGACCTGGACCCGGATTTCCGCCTCTGCGACGAGCAGGAGAGCGGCCTAATCATGCTCCGCGCCCTCAACGACGTGCTGGACCGGCGGTATGAGGACATCCAGCCGGGCAGCGACTTTGCCCAGCTGGTGGACACCATGTCCGCCGGCCGGGACGACCAGCGGCTGGTGCAGATCGTGCTGGACGTGCGTGGCCGGGTCCAGAGCCACCCGGACCCAGCGGCCTGGCTGCGGGAGCAGGCGGACGCCTTTGCCCTGGAGGGGGTGGAGGACGCCGGGGCCACCCCCTGGGGGGCGCTCCTCCTCGCCGATGCGGCGGGCCAGGCGGGGTACTGGCGCCGCCGCCTGGCCGAGGCCCTGGAGCTGGCGGAGTGGGAGCCCAATCTGGCGGCCAACTACGGCGAGAGCCTCCGGGCCACCCAGGCCGGCCTGAGCGCCCTTCTGGAGGGCGCGGCCCGGGGGTGGGACGCCGCCCGCGCCGCCCTGCCCATCCCCTTCCCCCCGGCGGGGCGGAAGAAGGTGGAGGACAAGGAGGTTGCGGAGCGGCTCAAGGCCATCCGCAGCGCCTGCAAGGACCGCATGGAGAAGCTGGAGGCCTGGTTCACCGACGGCAGCGCCGGACTGCTGGAGGACCTGCGGGCGGTCCACCCCGCCATCCGGGGGCTGTTCGCCCTGGTGGCCGACTTCGAGGCGGCCTACACCGCCGAGAAAAAGCGGCGGAACCTGGTGGACTTCTCCGACCTGGAGCACCTGGCGGCCAAACTGCTCACCGGGCCCGACGGGGCCCCCACCCCCCTGGCCCGGCAGTGGGCCGGGCGGTACGAGGAGATTATGGTGGACGAGTACCAGGACACCAACGCGGTGCAGAACGCCATCTTCACCGCGGTCTCCCGGGGCGGGAACAACCTCTTCCTGGTGGGGGACGTGAAGCAGTCCATCTACCGCTTCCGCCTGGCCGACCCCACCATCTTCCTGAAAAAATACCGCGCCTTCCGCCCCTATACCGAGGCCGCCGAGGGGGAGGAGCGGCGCATCATCCTCTCCAAGAACTTCCGCTCCCGGCCCCAGGTGCTGGAGGGGGCCAACTACCTCTTCCGCAGCCTGATGTCGGAGCAGTTCGGGGAGATGGACTACACCGCCGACGAGGCCCTTTACCCCGGCGCAACCTTCCCGGAGGAGGGGGCGGAGCGGTACGCGGTGGAGCTGGACGCCCTGGACCTCTCGGCGCTGGGGGAGGGGGAGGAGGAGAAGCCCGCCTCCTATCTCCTGGAGGCCCGGTTTGCGGCCCGGCGCATCCGGCAGCTGGTGGAGGAGGGCTTCCCCATCGCCGACGGGGGGGAGAGCCGCCCGGCCCGGTACGGGGACGTGGTCATCCTCCTGCGCTCGCCGGGCACGGTGTTCCACCACTACGCCCGGGCCCTGGGGGAGCTGGACATCCCCTGGGAGGCCGACGGGGGCGGGGACTTCTTCGCCGCCACCGAGGTCCAGGTGGCCCTCTCTCTGCTGGAAATTCTGGACAACCCCCGGCAGGATGTGCCCCTCATCTCCGCCCTGCGCTCCCCGGTGTACGCCTTTTCAGCCGACCAGCTGGCCCGCATCCGGGCGGGGGCGCGGGAGGGGGACTTCTACGCCGCCGTGGAGCAGGCCGCCCGGGCGGGGGACGCCGACTGCGCCCGGTTCCTCTCCGAGCTCTCCGCCCTCCGCTTTGGAGCGGTGGACCGGAGCTGCTGGCAGCTGGTGTGGGATCTCTACGACCGGACCAACCTGCTGGGGGTCTTCGGGGCCATGGACGAGGGGGAGCGGCGGCAGGCCAATCTGCTGGCCCTGGCCGAGCTGGCCCGGAAGTTCGAGGGGGCTGGCCACAAGGGGCTGTTCGGCTTCCTCTCCTATCTGGCCAAGCTCCGGGAGAACGGGGCGAACCTCGCCCCGCCCCAGGCCGCCCGGACGGGGGGCGGGGTGCGCATCCTGTCCATCCACAAGTCCAAGGGCCTGGAGTTCCCCATCGTCTTTCTCTGCGGCCTGTCCCGGCGGCTCAACCGGGAGGACATGAACCGGCCCATCCTCTTCCACCCGGAGCTGGGGGTGGGGCCCAAGCGGCTGGACACCGAGCGGATGGTGGAGTACCCCACCCTGGCCCGCCGGGCGGTGGCCCGGAAGCTGGAGTACGAGATGACGGCGGAGGAGCTGCGGCTGCTCTACGTGGCGGTGACCCGGGCAAAGGAGAAGCTCATCCTGACCTGCGCCCTGGCCCGGGGCGGGGGAGAGCTGAAGAAGCTGGCCGGGGACGCGGGCAGCCCGGTGGACCCCCAGGCACTGGCCGCCTGCTCCTCGGTGGGGCAGTGGGTGCTCCTGGCCGCCCTGGCCCGGCCCGACGCCGGGGCGCTGCGGGCGGCGGCGGACACGCCGGTGCCCACCCCGGCGGCCGATTTCGGCCCGGCCTGGGACATCCGCTGGGTGGACGGCTCGGACTTTGCCCAGGCCCCCCGGCGGCCCGCCCTCACGAAGGAGCAGGCGGAGGAGCTGGTGCGGCCCGACCCGGCGCTGCTGGAGCGCCTGTGCTGGCATTACCCCCACGCCGGGGCGGTGGAGGTCCCCTCCAAGCTCACCGCCACCCAGCTCAAGGGCCGGTGGGTGGACGAGGAGGTAGCCCAGGAGGCGGACAGCGGCCCGGAGCGGTCCCAGCCCCAGGACCAGCCCCTCCAGTTCCGCCGGCCCCGGTTCGCCGCGGAGGAGCTGGGCCTGACCCCGGCCCAGCGGGGCACCGCCCTCCACCTGGCCATGCAGTTCATCGACTTCTCCCGCACCGGCTCGGTGGAGGAGATTCAGGAGGAGCTCCACCGGCTGGCGGCCCAGGAGCTCATCACCCCCCAGCAGGGGGAGGCGGTGGACCCGGAGCGGCTGTTCGCCTTCTTCTCCTCCCCCCTGGGGCGGGAGGTGCTCGCCGCCCCCACCCTCCGGCGGGAGTTCAAGTTCTCCATTCTGGTGGATGCGGCCGACTACTACCCCCAGGCGGGGGAGGGGGAGCAGGTACTCCTCCAGGGCGTGGTGGACTGCTTCTTTGAGACCCTGGAGGGCATCACAGTGGTGGACTTCAAGACCGACCGGGTGAGCAGGGACACCATGGCCGCGCGGGCGGAGGAGTACCGGCCCCAGCTGGCCGCCTACGCCCGGGCCCTGGCCGAGGTGACGGGAAAGCCGGTGGCCAGGCAGGTGCTGTGGTTTTTCCGGGACGACGGGGCGGTGGAGCTGTGACAGGGCGAAAAAACAGCGGCGAGGCGGAAAAAAGGGCTTGCATTTTGTCAGAGCCTGTGCTATTATATTTGAGCGTTTATAAGGCGTGGAGGTTTGCTGCGCCGCCTCACCCGGAACGAGAAAGAGGTGAACACAAGCAATGAAGGAAGGCATCCATCCCAATTACGAACAGACCACCATCCGGTGCGCCTGCGGTAATGTCATCGAGACCGGCTCGACCAAGAAGGACATCCGTGTTGAAGTCTGCTCCAAGTGTCACCCCTTCTTCACCGGTAAGCAGAAGATGGTGGATACTGGCGGACGCGTCAGCCGCTTCAACAAGAAGTTCGGCCTGGACAAGAAGTAAGTTGGTCAATTCAAG
>DVHW01000088.1 GCA_018711785.1 Candidatus Galloscillospira excrementavium | reverse complement strand
GCCCGGCTCATCGCCCGGCTGGAGCTGCTCTCCGAGGCCGAGCAGCTCTCTCTGGAAAATATCCTCTAAAATACGCGCCTGATAAAGAGCCCTGGAGGGTCCGCACCCGCGGCCCCTCCAGGGCTCTTTGTCTATGTGTTTTCCTTTACAGCAGCGGCGCAGCCAGGAGGAAGAAGTCCCCGTGGGTCAGGTTCCCCGGCACCTGGGTGGGGGCCTTGCCCACCTTGGCGGAGAGGAACTGCCGCACCTCGTCCTCGGTGACCCGCTCGTCCGGGCGGATGCGCCCGCCCTCGGCCGTCAGGCAGCCCGCCTCCTCCGCCAGGACCAGGGCCCCGGAGTAGGGGTGGTCCGGCCGCAGGTCAGACCAGGGCAGCTTCCGCTCCCCCCGGACCAGAGCGACCCGCACGTCCACCCCAGGCCAGCCGAAGGCCATCATGGCCAGCTCGCCCCGGGTGAGGGGCTCCTCCGGGCGGAGGGTGTTGTCCCGGTAGGCGGGGCACCAGCCCCCCTTCAGCAGCTTCTTGGCCGCCGCCGCCCGGGGGTCGGACTGGGGCAGGTCCAGGAAGGGGGAGAGGGCCAGCAGCTCAGACACCGTAACCACCCGGTAATGGTGCTCCGCCAGGAGCTGGAGCTGCTTCTCCAGCCCGTCGGCGATGGGCGAGCGCCGGGCCATGTTATACCCGTCCTTCTCAAAGATGATCTGGCCGCAGAAGTAGCCCGGGTCCTCCCGGAGCTTCTGCTCGATGGGCCGCCAGGTGGCCTCCACCTCGGCCTCGTAGGTGGCCAGGGGGAGCCAGCCCGCCCCGTCGAAGCTGGCGGCCATGTACTGGTAGCCCATTTTTCCATAGGCGTCGTAGCTGTTGAAGCCGCCGGCGATGCCGTCCACATAGTGGGGCGGCCGGGAGAGCTTGATCTCATAGCCGTGCTGCTCCCGCAGCAGGGCGTGGAGCTTCTCCAGGTCCTCCACTACCTCGTCCAGGCCGGAGAGGGTCTTGCGGGAGCCGTACACCAGGTTTTTCCTCCCGAAGAGGACATGGGAATAGGTGTGGCTGGTGATCTCGTGCCCCCCCTGGAGCAGGCGGCCGATGAGCTCCGGGCAGTGGAGGGCCCCGCCCTCGCTGTCCTTCTCAAAGTCCGGGTAGTGGTCATAGGCCACCCCGCCCCAGGTGGCGGAGCCGTGCTTGCCCGCCCGGTCCGGGTAGTTGCCCGAGGTGTCCCCCACCACGTCGAAGGTGCCCTTGGCGCCGTACTTCTCCAGGGTCTCGGCCAGGACCAGGGTAAGGGGCTTGCCGTCGAAGCCGTCCGGATTGGCGGGCAGGCGGCAGGGGCCGTCGTCGAAGGTCAGGGCGCACACCCGCTCGGCCAGCGCCACCTTCTCGATGCGGCGCACCGGGGAGAGGTAGACCGGGGTGCGCTCCCGGATCTGGTCCTGGAAGCGGTGCTTCACCTTTTTCGCCAGGCCGATGCCTTTGGTCAGCAGGGACATGGAAAACGTCCTCCTTTTTGGTTTCCTACGGCGGGAAATTCTCCGCCGGCAGATGTTCTCTCTTATCGGAAGGGCCGGAGCAAATCCCGCCCGGCGCAGCAGGCCACATAGGCCAGGGCCACCGCCAGCCGCTTTCCCCCGCCCAGGCGGTGGGCCTTGGCCAGCTGGGAGAGCCCCTTCTGGATATGGGCGGTGTCCCGTACCAGCACCCCGCGGCACTCCCCCGCCAGCAGGGCGGCCTTCAGCGCGGACAGGGTCCGCTCCATGCACTCCACCTGGGTGTAGGCGCTCCCCACCTCCCGGCGGCTGTGGGCGTCGCTGCCGCCCACGGCGGGCAGGGCCCAGTCTATGGCCAGCCGCTCCGCCTTTTGGTTGGCCTCCCGGACCTTGAGGGCGGCCCGGGCATTGGCGGTCTCCACCGCGTCAGGCCGGAAGGGGAAGCCCTCCGGGGCCGCCTTGGCAGACTGGTAGGGGTGGGCCAGGACGGCCAGGCCGCCCCGGCGGCGGATCTCCTCCACCGCCCGCGCCCCGGTGGGCAGACCGCCGGAGCGCAGGCCCTCCAGGTCCAGGGGCGCGTCCAAAAAGAGGCCGATGATGTGCCCGTCGGTGGTGGACACCTCACAGCCGGGGATGAGGAGCACCCCCTCCAGCTCCGGCGGCACGGGGGTGCAAAGGTTGTGGTCGGTGACGGCGATGGCGTCCAGCCCCGCCGCTTTGGCGGCGGCGGCCTGGTCGGCCAGGGAGCTCCGGCCGTCGGGGGAAGCGTCGGTGTGGACGTGGAGGTCCAGGCGGAAGGTCATGTCCTCTCCCTCCCCATCTGGGCCCGGAGATAGGCCAGCCAGGGGCCCGGGTCCCCCCACTCCCACAGCCCGTCCTTGACCGACGGGCGCACCAGGTCGGCCAGGGCCCCCAGGGCCCTTCCCCACTCTCCCCGCCGCAGATAGCCCAGGGCGGCGGCCAGGTCGGTGGGGAAAAACCGCATCCGGCAGGGGCGGAAGGCCCCCGCGGGCGGCAGGGGCGCCGTCCGGTCCGGGTTGCCCCGGTTCCAGCTCAGGGTACACCACAGCAGAGGGATGCCGCTGCCGCTGGCCCGGGTCAGGGGGAAGGTGCCCCACACCCGGGGGTTGACCTCCAGCAGGCGGGGCGCGCCGTCCGCCCCCTCCTTGAACTCGAACATGGCGAGGCCGGTGTAGCCTGTCCGCCCCACCAGGGCGGCGGCCCAGTCCTCCAGGTCGGGCCGGTCCACCCTGTCGCAGCAGGTGGAGGGCCCGCCAGAGACCGGGTACTCCCGCACCCGGCGGTGGCACAGACTGACGAGCACCCGGCCCTCCTCGGCCAGCACCGAACAGCCCAGGGCCCCGCCGGGCAGGTACTCCTGGACCACCGGGTCCTCCCCCGCTAGGTCCCGGAAGCGGCGGAAGGCCTCCTCCGCCGCCTCCGGGGTGCGGGCGATGACATAGCGCCGGGCGGCGGGGAGGCCCAGCTTCTCCCCGCACAGGGGCTTGACCACACAGGGCAGGGACAACCGGGCGGCGAAGGCAGCCGGGTCCTCCCCCGCCGCCGGGGAAAACCGCCGGGGCACGGGGACGCCCAGCTCCTCCGCCAGCTCGGCCGCCCGCTCCTTGCTGTTGAAATCGTCCAGCTGCTCTGGGGTGGGAATGCACAGCCCGCAGACCTCCTGGAACCGCGCCCGGACCTCCGGCTGGGCCAGAACGGCCAGGGTGGCCGCCCCCACGGGCAGCAGGGCGGGCCGCGCCCCCTCCTCCGCCGTCAGGCGCTCACAGAGGCGGAAGAGCTCCTCCTGCCAGCCCTCCTCGGGCAGCAGGACCTTCTCCCCCGCGTACTTGGAGGAGAAGCCAAGAGGGGCCCCCGCCCCGGCCCGCTCGCAGCAGACGACACGCACCCCGGCCTGGGCCAGGTCCCGGATCAGGGCCAGGGACATGCGGTAGTGGACGTCGGTGATGACGGCGGTCATGGGCTCTTCCCCCCCTTCTGTTTCCCGTCGAAAAAGTGGCAGGCACTTTTTCGAGTCAGCTGCGGCCCGCGGCAGCGCACGGGCGGACCCGCGCGGGAGGGTCCGCCCGCACGTTTGCGGGCCGAGAAGTGTTTTCGGCCACGCACATGTCGCGGCCGAAAACGGATTTCCACTTTATTTCGCGGCGTGCGCGCCGCGAACTGTCTTACTTCGTGCCGAAGATACGGTCGCCCGCGTCGGCCCCAGCCGGCTCACGCCGTCCGGGGACCCCGTTTTTTCATCTGCTCGGGCGGAATCAATCCGCCCGGCATCAAGGTTTTCGCCGGGGCGAAAACACTTGTTCTGGGCTCCGCGGGCATCGAAAGGCAGTCCTATTTCGTCCCGAAGATACGGTCGCCCGCGTCGCCCAGGCCGGGGACGATATAGCCGTGGTCGTTGAGCTTCTCGTCCACGGCGGCGCAGTAGATCTCCACGTCGGGGTGCTCCTTGCGGATGCGCTCGATGCCCTCGGGGGCGGCGATGATGTTCATGAGCTTGATGTGCTTGACGTCGTAGTTCTTGATGAACTGGATGGCCGCGGAGGCCGAGCCGCCGGTGGCCAGCATGGGGTCCAGGATGATGACGTCCCGCTCGGAGATGTCGGTGGGCATCTTGCAGTAGTACTCCACCGGCTCCAGGGTCTCCGGATCCCGGTACAGGCCGATGTGGCCCACCTTGGCGGAGGGAATCAGGGTCAGGATGCCGTCCACCATGCCCAGGCCCGCCCGGAGTATGGGGACGATGGCCAGCTTCTTGCCCGCCAGAGTCTTGAAGGTGGCCGTGGTGATGGGGGTCTTGATCTCGATGTCCTCCAGGGGCAGGTCCCGGGTGGCCTCATAACACATGAGGGTGGCGATCTCGGAGACCACCTCACGGAAATCCTTCACCCCGGTGCGCTCGTCCCGGAGGATGCAGAGCTTGTGCTGTACCAGCGGGTGGTCCACTACATGTACTTTTTCCATCATTTCCATCGTCATTTTCCCCTTTTTATATGGTTTTGGGATGGGTCTGTCCCGTGGTTCCCTGCTCCCGCGCCAGCCGCTCCCGCTCCGCCTGGGACAGGCGGTGGTAGGCCGGCGTCAGGCCGGCGGCGTCGGTGAGCTGCCCGGCCCGGGCCAGCTCCAGGGCCGCCCGGGCCACGCCCCAGGCCGACTGGAACCGCAGGTGCTCAGGGGCCAGCGTTCCGCCCAGCCCCCGCTCTTTCCAGTCATTATAGCATAACTGCGCGCCATCTCCAACCAGAATTTGCGGCATCGTGCAGTTTTTCAGCTCGGCCGCCAGCTCCTCCAGGCTGATGGCCCGGTCCCCGGTCAGGCGGACCGGCCGCCCCTCCTCGCACCGGAAGCGGGCGTTGTAGACCTGGTGCCGCCGGGCGTCCATCACCGGGCACAGCTCTCCCCCCATGTGGGCCACCGTCCAGGCCATGGCCTCCAGGGTGGACACCCCGGCGCAGGGGATGTCCCCCGCCCAGGCCAGGCCCTTGGCCGCCGCCACGCCGATGCGCAGCCCGGTAAAGGAACCCGGCCCCGCCGCCACGGCGATGACGTCCACCTCCTTCAGGGAGACCCCGCACTCCCGCAGCACCCCCTCCGCCATGGGCATGAGGGTCACCGAGTGGGTCAGGCCGTTGTTCTGAAAGGACTGCGCCAGCAGCCGCTCATCCTCGCACAGCGCCGCCGAGGCGGCCACGGCCGAGGACTCCAGGGCTAAAATCTTCATAAAATCCTTACACCTTTTTCAGACTTTTTTACTTCTCCGGTGTTATGGTAATGATGCGTTCGTTCTCCCCGTCCCCCCGGCGCAGGTCCACCCGGACGACGTCCCCCTCCAGGGCGTCGGCGATGTTTTCGCTCCACTCCACGGCGCACACGCCCCCCCGGGCCAAGTAGTCCTCCCAGCCGATGTCGAAGAGCTCCTCGGAGGAGGCCAGGCGGTACATGTCAAAGTGGAACAGGGGCAGCCGCCCCCCCTCGTACTCGTTGACGATGGTAAAGGTGGGGCTGGTCACCCGGTCTGGTATGCCCAGGCCCCGGGCCAGACCCCGGACAAAGGCGGTCTTGCCCGCCCCCAGGTCCCCGGTGAAGGCCACCACCGCCCCCGGGCCCAGGTGCTCCGCCAGAGCCTGGCCCAGCTGCTCGGTCTCCTCTACGCTGCCAGAGCGGTGCTCCATGGTCGCCCCTCCTCTCTCCGTTCGTCCGATTCTGCCTGATTATAGCACATCTCCGGTCCGGTTGCAAAAATAGTTTACGCTGGGGGCAAAAGATGGTACAATAACCCCGGCAGCCGCACAGAGTGCGGCCGTGAAACGGCCGGCGATATGGTACCATACCCACCGCACGCCCGTCCATCTCTCAGAAAGGAGGATGCCCATGTCCTGGCTCCGGGACTCCCTGCGGGAGTTCTTCCGAAAAGGCGATCTGGTCCTGCTGTCCCTGTGCGTGGCGGCCTCGGCCTACGGCCTGGTCCTCATTTACAGCGCCACCCGCTATTTGGAGAGCAACCGGAACGTCATCGTCCAGAGCGTGGCCATCGTCCTGGGCATCCTGGTGTATATCGCCCTGTCCTCGGTGGACTTTGAGCTGCTGACCGAGAAGTCCTGGAAGCTGCTGCTGGCCTTCAACGTGGTGTTCAACCTGCTCACCCTCACCCCGCTGGGCCTGGAGCGCAACGGCAACCGGAGCTGGCTGGGCGTCGAGGGCTTTCCCGTCAACATCCAGCCCGCCGAGATCACCAAGCTCTCCTTCGTGCTTCTGCTGGCCTGGCAGTGTATCAAGCTCCGGGACCGGGGCATCAGCCGCCCGTCCTCGCTGTTCCAGCTGGCGGGGCACACGGTGCTCCTCTGCGGCATCATCACGGTGGCCTCCGGCGATTTCGGCATGGCCTTTACCTACCTCTTCATCTTTGTGATCATGGCCTGGAGCGCCGGGGTCCAGAAACGCTGGTTCCTGCTGGCCGCTGTCCTGGTGGTGGCCGCCATTCTTCTCATCTGGCCCCACGTCAGCGACGACTACCGCATGGCCCGCTTCACGGTGGTCGTCGACCACCTGACCGGCAACACCGAGACCCTCTATGAGCAGACCCAGGGGGTGGGCTACCAGCAGACCCGCAGCCTTCTGGCCATCGGCAGCGGCGGGCTGTTCGGCATGGGCTACCTCCAGGGGGTCCAGACCCAGAGCTCCAGCACGGTCTCCCTCATCGCCCGGGAGACCGACAGCATCTTCGCCGTGTGCGGGGAGGAGCTGGGCCTGGTGGGCTGCACGCTGGTGCTCCTCCTCCTGGCCGCCATCATCCTGCGGTGCATCTGGGTCTCCCGCCGCGCCCGCAGTCCCCAGTCCGCCCTCATCGCCATGGGGTTTGCCGGCATGCTGCTGGTACAGACGGCGGTCAACGTGGGCATGTGCCTCTACCTCTTCCCCATCATCGGCCTGACGCTGCCCTTTTTCAGCTACGGCGGCTCCTCCATCGTCACCATGTTCGCCGCCATGGGCATCGTGTCCAGCATCAAGACCCGCTCCCTGCCCAGCTGGCTGCGGGACCGGAGCCGCATCTGACCTCCCTGTGTGAACCGCGCCCCGCTGGAACTCCGGCGGGGCGCGCCTATTTTCAGCTCGAAGGCACCGTCTGGTCACATCTTATGGACATACAGCCGCGACGGAACGCGCTCCCCCTCCCCCAGGGCCAGACAGAAAAATTCCCACCCGTACCGCTCGTAAAACGAGGTGTGATCCGTCAGGAGATACAGGGTGGAGATCCCCCGCCGGTCCATATCGGCACAGACCTGCTCCAGCATCTCCCCCGCCACGCCCCGGTCACGCCGGTCCGGCTCCACATAGACGGCGCAGACATTGGGGGCCAGGTCCTTTCTCTCGTGGAAGTCGTTCTCGATGACTCCCAAGCCCCCGATGATCCGCCCTCCCTCCAATGCCAGATACCACTGGGGGACCGGGCCGCCCGTCAGGGAGGCCTCCATGCTCTCCCGGTACGCCTCCCGCGAAATGCCCCACGCGTTATGGAACCACTCCGCCGCGGCCTCCAGCAGCTCCGGCCGCTCTGCCAGCCGGACGATTGCGTATTCCATGTCTGTCCCACCTTCTAAGTTCAGTTTTCTCCCCCACTCGGCCAGCGCGCCCCGCCGGAACTCCGGCGGGGCGCGGCGTTATCGGTCTCCGCCGAACAGGCGGCGGAACAAGGAGGTCTTCCGCTTCTCTGCCTTGGGCGGCTCGGCCTTTGGCTGGGCCGGCTGCGCCGTGGACGCGGAGGGCTTGGCGCGCTTCGGCTCGCTCTTCTCCAGGGCTTCCAAGCACGCTTGGGCCTCCTCGCTCCCCTCCTTCACCGCCCGCTGGAACCACTTGCGGGCCCGGTCCGGGCTCCTGGGCAGGCCGCCCCTGCCCTGGGCGTAGAATTTCCCTAGGGCTACCATGGCCCCCGGGTGTCCCTGGCCCGCCGCCTTGCGGTAGAACTCCGCCGCCCGGGCCAGGTCCTGTTCTGTGCCCTGGCCGTTCTCGCAGCACACGCCCGCGTTGTAGCTCCCCACCGGGGAGAAGGACTCCGCCGCCTTGCAGAACCAGCGGAAGGCGGCCGCCTCGTCCTTGGGCACGCCGAACCCCCGGTAGTAGAAGCAGCCCAGGTCCACCTGGGCCCCCGCCTCCCCCTGCTCCGCCGCCAGGGCGTAGAACCGCACCGCCTCAGCCGGGTTTTTCTCCAGGCCGGTCCCCTCCTCATAGCACTTGCCCAGGCTGTACTGGGCCGGCGCGTAGCCCTTCTCCGCCGCTTTTCGGAGGAGCCTGAGCCCATCGGCCTCATCCCGGTCCGTCCCCAGCCCCTCCCGGAGGCAGCGGCTGAGGAGATACAGCGCCCGGGCCTGGCCCTGGCCCGCCGCCTTCCTGAGCCAGTCCACCGCCTGGGCCGGGTCCTTCTCCACGCCGGTGCCGTTGAGATAGCACACCGCCAGGTTGCACTGGGCGTAGGCGTACTGCTGGTCCGCCGCGGCCCGGTAGAGCTCGGCGGCCCGCTTCTCGTCCCGCTCTACGCCGCGGCCCACCTCATAGAAGAAGCCAAGGCTGTATTGGGACGGGGGATAGCCCTGCTCCGCCGCCTGCCGGTAGAGCTCCGCCGCTCTCTGGAAGTCCCGGTCCACGCCGGTCCCGTTCTGGCAGCAGTCCCCCAGCAGGTCGATGGCCCGCAGCAGGCCCTGGTCCGCCGCCTTCTGGAACCACTTCACCGCCTTCCGGGGGTCGCGCTTGGTGCCGATGGCCGTCAGATAGCAGTAGCCCAGGTTGCACTGAGCCGTGGCGTCCCCCCGCTCGGCGGCCAGGGTGTAGTACTCCACCGCCTTCGCCTTGTCCATGAGCACGCCGTCGCCCCGCTCGTAGCACAGGCCCAGGCTGCACAGGGCGGGCGCGTAGCCCTGTTCCGCCGCGGCGGAGAAATATTCCACCGCCTGCTTTCCGTCCCGCGCCACGCCGGTGCCGTCCTGGTAGCAGCTGCCCAGCAGGCTCATGGCCCGGACGTTTCCCTCCCCGGCGGAGCGGCGGAACCACTCCACCGCCCGCTCCGGGTTCCGCTTGGTCCCGATGCCCATGAGGAAACAGTAGCCCAGGTTGCACTGGGCTGCGGCGCTGCCCAGGTCGGCCGCCCGGGCGTAGCACTCCACCGCCCGGGTCTCGTCCTGCGCCACGCCGGCGCCCATCTCATAGCACAGGCCCAGGCTGCAGACGGCGGGGGCGTAGTTCTGCTCCGCCGCGGCCCGGTAGAGCTCCACCGCCCGGGCCGGGTCCGGCTCCGTCCCCCTGCCGTACTGGCAGCAGTCGCCCAGGATGCTCTGGGCCCGGGGGTATGCCTGCTCCGCCGCCCTCTCCAGCCACGCCACCGCCTGGGACTCCGAACACTCCACGCCGTTCCCGTTCAGATAGCACACGGCCAGATTGCACTGGGCCGGCGCGTAGCCCTGCTCCGCCGCGGCCCGGTACCAGCGGGCGGCCTCGGCCAGGTCCTCGGCCACGCCGGTGCCCATCTCGTAGCACAGGCCCAGATCGCACTGGGCCGGGGGGTGGCCCTGCTCGGCGGCCAGGCGGAACAGCTCCACCGCCCGCGCCTCGTCCCGCTCCACGCCGTCGCCGTCCCGGTAGCAGCAGCCCAGGAGCCGCTGGGCCCGGGGGTACTCCTGAGCGGCGGCCTGCTCCAGGCAGCGGACCGCCCGGGCCGGGTCGGCCTCCACGCCGATGCCCACCAGATAGCAGTAGCCCAGGTTGCACGCCCCCGGGGCGTAGTCCAGCTCCGCGGCCCGCCGGTAGTACTCCACCGCCTTTGCCTTGTCCTGCTCCACACCCAGGCCGGTCTCATAGCACAGCCCGGTCTCGCACACCGCCGGGCCGTAGTCGTCCTCCGCCGCCTGGGCAAAGAGGGCGGCTGCCCGCGCCTCGTCTTGGGATACGCCGTCCCCGTCCCGCAGGCAGCAACCCAGTATGTATTTCGCCCGGGCGTAGCCCTGTTCCGCCGCCTTTTCCAGCCAGGGGACGGCGGCCTGGGGGTCCCGCTCCGCGCCGTCGCCGTTGAGCAGGCCCACGGCCAGGTTGCACTGGCCCGGCGCGTAGCCCTGGGCGGCGCTCTTCCGGTAGAGCTCGAGGGCCCGCGCCGGGTCGCACTCCACCCCCGCGCCGGTGCGGAAGCAGTCCCCCAGGATGCACAGGGCCCTGGGGTGGTCCTGGGCCGCCGAACGCTGGAGCAGGTCGATGCCCTTCTCCAAATCCTTCTCCACACCGATGCCGTTGAGGTAGCACACCGCCAGCTTGCCCTGGACCGGCGCGTAGCCCTGGTCGGCGGCGGCCCGGTAGAGCTCCACCGCCCGCGCCTCGTCCTGCTCCACCCCGGCGCCGCTCTCATAGCTGACGCCCAGGATGCTCTGGGCCCGGGGGAAGCCCTGCTCCGCCGCCTTCTCCAGCCACTCGGCCGCCTGGGCCTCGTCCTCCTCCACGCCGATGCCGTTGAGGTAACACACCGCCAAATTGCACTGGGCCGGCGCGTAGCCCTGCTCCGCCGCCTGGCGGTAGAGCTCGGCGGCCATGGCCGGGTCGGCCTCCACGCCAAAGCCGCTCTCATAGCACAGCCCCAGACTGCACTGCCCGTCGGCAAAGCCCTGCTCCGCCGCGTGGGAGAACAGGCGGACTGCCCGGTCCGGGTCCCGGTCCACGCCGGTACCGGTCTGGTAGCAGCGCCCCAGGGCGGTCACCGCCCGCAGGTCCCCCTGCTCGGCGGCCATGGCCAGCCAGTGGGCGGCCTTCTCCGGGTCGGCGTCCACCCCGTCCCCGGTGGAGTAGCGGGCCGCCAGGTCGTAGTAGGCCGCCGTGTCTCCCAGCTCGGCCTGTTCCCTCAGGGACTGGAACTCCTCCTGGGACTTCTGCATCCCCGCCATGGCCTTCAGAATCAGGCCCGTATCCACAAACACCACGTCCTGGGCGTTGGAAAAGCCCTTCCCCTCGTTTTTCTCCTCGTCCTTCAATTCCATAGCCTTCACCGGTCCTTTCCCGCGGACGCTTCCACGCTCCTATTGTAGCGCGCCGGCCCGTCCAACACAAGAGCCAAAGTGGCACGCCAGGCCGTAAGAAGCTCCCGCCTCCTTCTTCCGCCGGGCCGTATATTCTTCCGGGTTTGGCAAAGAATATGGGCACAGGCAACTACGCCCTCACGCCGGCCCGCCGGCAAGCGAATCATCGAAGGAGGTCATTTCCTTGAACGCACGTTCCTGTCTGCACCGCGCCCTTCCCCTGCTCACCCTGTCCGCCCTGCTGCTCGCCCTCTCCCTCCCCGCCTCGGCCTTTCTCTTCGGCGGCGGTGAGGAGGAAGAAGCCTCCGTCACCGCCTTTGCTAAAAACGGCCCCGCCACCGGCGTCATCACCTTCTCGGCCGACGACTTCCAGGTGACCGGCAGCGAGTCCCTGGACGCCATCGTCCTCGACTCCCTGCCCGATGAGCACGCCGGAGTCCTCACCCTGGCCGGCGAGGCCCTGCGGGTGGGCGACGTGGTGGCCATGACCGCCGTGGACGGCATGCGCTTCCAGCCCCTGGCCGCCCCCACGGTGGCCTCCACCAGCTTTACCTTCACTCCGGTCTTTTCCGACGGTGCCTCCGGCGAAACGGTCCAGGTGGGCCTCTACCTCCTCACGGCGGAGAACGCCGCCCCCATCGCCGAAAACCTGGAGCTGACCACCTATAAGAACGTGGCCATCACCGAGCGCTTCTCGGCCACCGACCCGGAGGGGGACTTTCTCACCTTCCAGCTGGTGAAAAAGCCCGCCCGGGGCGCGGTGACCATGCCGGAGGACGGCTCCTTCGAGTTCGTCTACACCCCCTATGAGAACAAGACCGGCAAGGACTCCTTCACCTACGTGGCCATCGACGCGGTGGGCAACACCTCTGAGCCGGCCACGGTCAAAATCACCATTGAAAAGCCCGGCACCAAGGTCACCTATGCCGACATGGACGGTGTCCCCGCCTATAAGGCCGCCATCCGGCTGGCCGAGGAGGGCATCTTCGTGGGCGAGTGCATGGGCGGGCAGTACTTCTTCCAGCCCGATGCCCCGGTGTCCCGCAGCGAGTTCACCGCCATGGCCATGAAGGTGGCCGGTCTGGACCCCCTGGAGGATGTGACCATCACCGGCTTTGCCGACGATGCGGTCATCCCCACCTGGGCCAAGGCCTATGCCGCCTCCGCCCTGAAGGCGGGAGTGGTCCAGGGGATGGTCAACGGCGCGGGACAGGTGGTCTTCTCCGGTGACTCGGCCATCACCCGGGCCCAGGCCGCCGTGCTGCTGGACCGGGCGCTCCAGATCTCCGACGTGCCCACCGACGATGTGTGGTACGCCGAAGTGGAATCTGTCCCCACCTGGGCCGCCCAGGCTGCCGCCAACCTGGAGTCCTGCGGGCTGCTCCAGGCCGATGAGACCGGCTCGCTGGGGATGAACGACGCCCTCACCCGGGCCGACGCCGCCGAGCTGCTCTGCGGCGCCCTGGAGCTGCTGGACAGCCGGGAGACCGGCGGCTGGTTCCTCTGGTAATAAAAAATACGTGGGCCGCGCGGTGTCGCGGCCCACGTATTTTTTGTAAAGCAAATTCCCTGTTCACTCTATGATACGCAAGTCCTTGGATACCTTGTTGAGCACTTCGCACCCGTCCTCGGTCACCAGGACCAGATCCTCGATGCGCACGCCCAGCTTCCCGGGCAGATAGATGCCCGGCTCCACCGAAAAGACCATGCCGGGTGTGGCCACCGCCTCACTGGAGGCGCTGTTGTCCGGCGGCTCGTGGCACTCCAGGCCGCAGCCGTGGCCCAGCCGGTGGGTGAAATAGGGGCCGTAGCCCGCGTCCTCGATGACCTTCCGGGCCGCCCGGTCCACCTCCCGCAGGGGGACGCCGGGGCGGATGGCGGCCTCCGCCGCCAGGTTGGCCGCCCGTACTGTCTCATAGACCCGGCGGCCCTCGCCGCTGACCGAGCGGAAGAACACCGTCCGGGTCATGTCGCACCAGTAGCGGCGGATGGGGATGAAGATATCCAGGGTCACCGAGTCCCCCGGCCGCACCTCCGCGCCCACCGGCGCGTGGTGGGGATCGGCGCCGTTGGGGCCAAAGCAGACCAGCTGGCCCTCGCTGGACCGGTCGGCTCCCCGCTCCCGGTAGAGCCTCTCCACCAGGGCGGCCAGCTCGTCCTCCCGGACTCCCTCCCGGACGGCGGACAGGGCCAGCTCCATCACCTGGTCGTTGATGGCCGAGGCCGACCGCATAGAAGCGATCTCCTCCTCGTCCTTATACATCCGCGCCCGGTCCACCGGACCGGAACCCAGCACCGGCACGACGTCCCGCCGGGCCTCCAGCACGCCGATAAGGAACTTGCTGGGCCAGGCCTTGTCCACCCCCAGCGTTCCGGGGCGCAGCGCTGCCGCCAGTTCGGCCGTGGGGACGTCGCTGTCCTTGTGCAGCCGAAGGGGCAGATCCGCCCGCTCTGTGAGCCCAAAAAGCTCATTGGCGTACAAGGTGCATTCTCCGTCCGACCGGATGTAGAGGGCCAGCATCCGCTCCATGGGCTCCACCCAGATCCCGGTCAGATAGTAGACCGAGGCCGTGGCACTCACCACGATCTGCTCCAGCCCCTCTTCCTTCATGTACTCCAGCACCCGCCGGAGCCGTGTCTCATTCATGACTCATTCCGCCTTTCCCTTAGTTGATCTCAACGCTTCCCCCGTGAGCGCGGCTCACCAGGCCCCTTCGGGGGCGTCCAACAGCTCCAGCTCCCGGAACACGCCCCGCACCAGCGCCTCGTATTCCCCGGGGTCGGCCGTCTTTTTCAGCTTCTTTCCGTATCGCTCACCGTCCCGGAAGAGTTGGATCAGAAAATACCAGATCTCCTTCATCCGCAGCATGGCGTTACGGCGGCTGCTAAAAGAGCGGGCGTAATCCTCATAGAGCTCGGTGAGGAAGGCCTCCAGCCGCTCCGGCGCTGCCCCCGTGCCGCCCTTTGCCTTGCCGGCCAGGGCGGGGTCGGCCACCAGTCCCCGGCCCAGCATGAGGCACACCACCGTGGGAAAGCGCTGGGTGAGGGCGGCGCAGCCCTCTGCCGAAATCAGATCTCCATTGTAGCAGACCGGGTTCCGGCTCTGGGCCACAGCATCTGCAAAGTAGTTTAGCCTGACGGCTCCGCGGTAGAAATCCCTCCGCACCCGGGGATGGATGGTCAGCTCGGCAATGGGATAGCGGTTGAAGAGTTCCAGCAGAGGGCCGAACTCCTCCGGGTCGTTCACCCCCAGCCGGGTCTTGACCGACACCGGAACCGGAGTCCCGGCAAAAATCTCATCCAGGAACCGCTCCAGCTCCTCCGGCCGGCCCAGAAAGCCGGCCCCCTTCCCCTTGGCGGTGACAGTGCCCGACGGGCAGCCCAGGTTCAGGTTGACCTCCCCGTATCCCATGGCGGCCAGCTCCCCCGCCGCCCAGAAAAAATCCTCGCTGCGGCGGGTGAGCAGCTGGGGCACCACATTCATCCCTTGGTTGTGCTCCGGCAGGATGTCCTCCCGCTCCCGCCGGGTGAAGGCGTGCCCCTGGCTGGGCGAGAGAAATGGCATAAAATACTTGTCTACCCCCGGGAAATACCGGTGGTGGAGATTCCGGTACCGGTACCCGGTGATGCCCTCCATGGGCGCGAAGTAGATGCGCAGCGTCATCCCCTCCTCTGTGAAGCACTCTCAATATAGCACAGCTGCAGCCAATTCACAAGCCACAGGTGCCTGCGGCCGCGGAAGGGCAAAAGAGCGGCACCGGGACGTTTCCCGGTGCCGCCCATACCCGCCGATTTCAGGCAAGCATGACCCGCTGGCTCTGATAGAGGAAGATGACGAACAGCACATCGGCCACGAGGGACACGATCACACTCACCACATCCAGCACCGCGGCCAGAGGCGCCACGATCATTGTCAGGATCAGGACCACAATGGCGATGAGGTAGCACAGGGCGTTGAGCTTCCACACCATATCGCCCTTGACGGCCACATCCTCCGCGCCGATCTCCCGCAGCAGGCCGGAAGTGGCAGTGCAGATGAAATAGGTCTGCAAAAAGGCCAGGACCTGGCTGACGATGCTCAGTATCGTCACGCCCGCCAAGCCGCCGACCGCAGCTGCACCCGAACCGAGAATGGCGCCGCCCAAGGCCATTGACGCCATGACCCCCACGATAATGGAGACCACGATTTGGACCACCAACATGATGATGGCGTTCTTATAGCCCGGGGCGGCCCCAGTCGTCTTTGCCAGGCCCACCAGGCTGACCACCCATCCCACGATGGAGAGAATGCCGCCAATGATAGGAATAAACGCGAGCATCCCCAGAATCGTACCGATAAACATCAGCTTCAGTCCGTTGCCCGCAATGACAAACCGCTCATCCTTCATCTCTCTAATTTCTCCTCTCAACATTTACTTTCTATCAAACCAGCAAGGCGCCGGAATCATAGATGCCGCCCACAGGG
>DVHW01000087.1 GCA_018711785.1 Candidatus Galloscillospira excrementavium | reverse complement strand
TCAGCTGCTCCTTGGGATCGGCGGGGAAGTCCTGGCCGATCTTGGACTTGTACTCGGCCTTAAACTGGCCGGCCAGCTCCTGCAGGTCATCGGCGGTCAGCTCCACGTCCTGGGTGACGCCCTTCTTCTCCTTCATCTGGTCGATGAGCTGCTCAAAGTACTTCTTGCCCACTTCCATGACCACGTCGGAGTACATCTGGATGAAGCGGCGGTAGCAGTCCCAGGCCCAGCGGGGGTTGCCCGACTTCTTGGCCAGCACGTCCACCACATCCTCGTTCAGGCCCAGGTTCAGGATGGTGTCCATCATGCCGGGCATGGAGGCCCGGGCTCCGGAGCGGACCGAGACCAGCAGGGGGTTCTCCTTGTCGCCGAACTTCTTGCCGGTGATCTCCTCCAGCTTGGAAACGTACTCCATGATCTCCTTCTGGATCTCCGGGGCGATCTGCTGGCCGTCCTCGTAGTACTGGGTGCAGGCCTCGGTGGTGATGGTGAAGCCCTGGGGCACGGGCAGGCCGATGTTGGTCATCTCGGCCAGGTTGGCGCCCTTGCCGCCCAGCAGCTCCCGCATGTTGGCGTTGCCTTCGGAAAACAGGTAGACATACTTGTGAGCCATATTTTACTACTTCCTCCTTAAAGGTTTAGAATGCGCAGTGGACTGGGGCCGCTCTTCGGTGAGAGAGACTTTTTCCCCCAGAATAAAGTCCCTTTTTTTTCCCCAAATACCCCAGCATAGGTATTATATCAGTTGCCCAAAAAAAGGCAAGCAGAACTTTGTTAAATTATGCACAATTTTTGCAGGAAAAGCGGCATTTTTTCTTTCAAGCCTGTAAAAACATCCCAATGAAAGGAAATTCATTTCCGATTGTAAGACTTTTTACCATTCCACTCCGATCCTGGCTTGCACGCCGCGGTCATAGGGGTGCTTCCGCTTGACCATCTCGGTGACGTAGCCGGCCCGCTCCAGGAGCGCCCGGGGCGGCTCCCGTCCGGTGAGGACCATCTCGGCCTCCGGTGGACAGCGGTCCAGAAAGGCGAGGACCTCCTCCTCGGTGAGCAGCCCGGTGGACAGGGCGCCGCAGCACTCGTCCAGCACCGCCAGGCCGCAGCCGCCCTCCAGGGCGGCCAGGGCCCCGGCCAGCAGAGCCCGGCTCTCCGCGCGGGCGGCGGCCTTCTCTTCCTCGTCCATGGCAAAGACGAACTTGATGGTCTCGGGCACCGGCAGCAGGGTGACCCCCGGCACGTGGGCCAGGGCGTACCGCTCCCCGCTGTCCGCCCCCTTGAGGAACTGGGCGATCACCGCCCGTCCCCCCCGGCCGGCCCACCGCAGGGCCAGGCCGAAGGCGGCGGTGGTCTTGCCCTTGCCGTCGCCGCAGTAGAGGTGGATCACGTCGCCTCCTCCTTCCAGGGGAACGCTTTCAGATACTCCGCCGCGGAGCGGTTCATCTCCCGGGAGAAGCCGGACTCGTACTTCCGCTGGCAGAAGGCCCCCAGCCAGTCCTCAAAGCTCTTCGCGCCGGTCTGCCCCGCGAACATGTCCCGCAGCCCTGCCCCGTCCTTGCGGCGGTAGCGGTTGGCGCAGACGATGTGCTCCAGGGGGAAGCGCTCCGGCTTGGGGCGCTGCCGCTGCTGCTGGGTGGGCCAGCCCATCACCAGCATGGCCGCCGGCACCACCCATTCGGGCAGGTCCAGCAGGGCGCGGTGTTCCCCGCAGCGCTCCAGGATGTCTCCGATGTAGCAGGAGCCCAGGCCCAGGCTCTCGGCGGCGGTCACGGCGTTCTGGGCCGCGATGCAGGCGTCGGCCACCGCCAGGAGCAGGTCCCCCGGCCCGGGGGCGCGGGGGGCGCACCCCGCCTCGGCATAGGCGTCGTACCACTTCTGGCAGTCGGCGCAGAAGATCAGCACCACCGGGGCCTTGGCGATGAAGGGCTGGTCGTCGCAGGTGACGGCCAGGCGGTCCTTCAGGGCCTGGTCGGTGATGTCCAGCACGGTGTAGAGCTGCTGGCAGCCCGCGGTAGGGGCCTGGGCCGCCGCGGCAAGCACCGCCTCCTTGATCTCCCCGCTCACCGGCTCCCCGGTAAAGACCCGCACCGACTTGCGCCGGTACAGGGACGCTATGATCTCATTCATGTGTCTTCTCCTCCTGTCCTATCTTCTGTCTTTCCCCCGGCTGCGATGTCCCGGACCGTGAGGGCATCCCCCGCCACGGTGAAGGACACCTCCACGCCGCCGAAGGCCATGCCATACCGCCGGTCCGGGTCGTGCTGGTAGGGGGGCCTGGGGTCGCAGGCGAGCACCTCCAGCAGCCCCGCCCGGAGTCCCTCCGGCACCCGGGCGAGCAGCTCCGGAGGGCAGGCCACCTCCAGCCGCGCCGGCGCTCCGCCGGAGGCGAAGCCCCCCGCCGCATCGGGGATGCTGTCGGCGTAGGGCAGGTAGGGCTTGATGTCCAGGATCGGCGTGCCGTCCATCAGGTCGGCCCCGGCCACATGGAGGAGGGGCCCGGCCGGGGTGGAGAGCTCCACCCGCTCCAGCTTCACCGCCGAGAGGCCGATGGCGTTGGGCCGGAAGGGGGAGCGGGTGGCGAACACCCCCATCCGCTGGTTGCCCCCCAGCCGGGGCGGGCGCACGGTGGGGGACCAGCCCTCCCGCGCCGCGGCGGAGAACTGCCAGATGAGCCAGATGTGGGAGAACTCCTCCAGCCCCCGCAGGGCCGCCGCCTCCCGGTAGGGCGGCTCAAACACCACCTGGGCCGTCAGGGCCCGGGCCAGCCCGCTCTGGCGGGGTATGCCGAACTTGGTGGGAAAGGCCGAGCGGATATGGGCGATGGGGCGCATCTGGATGGGCTCGGACATGGGGTCCCCTCCTCTCGTTTTCTCGGGGAAACTCCCCGGTCAGCCCGTCTATTATCTCTTATCCCTGTCCAAAAAGCAAGAGGCGCCGGGCCGCAAAAGCGGCCCAGCGCCACGGCGCGGGCGTCTTATGTCTTTCGGGGCAGTTCCCCGGCCGCCCGCTCTCCCGCCAGCAGGCCGGGGCGCACCTTGAACCAGTAGTAGAGGAAGCCCACGGCGTCGGCCAGGGCCCAGCCGATGGGGATGGACCACCAGATGGCCACTACCCCGAAGGCGGGGAGGGGGGCCAGGGCGTAGGACAGGGCCACCCGGGTGCCCAGGGAGAGGACGGTGAGCACCACCGACATGGCGGGCCGGGCGATGCCCCGATACAGGCCGTAGAGCAGGAACAGGCAGCCGATGCCCACGTAGCAGGCCCCCTCGATGTGGAGGTACTGCACGCCGATGGCGATGATCTCGGTCTCCGCCGGGTCGATGAAGAGGTACAGAAGGGGCCGGGCGAAGATCACCACCGCGGCGGAGATGACAAGGGAGAAGATCACCGCGGTGCGCACCGCCGAGCGCACTCCGCCCCGGATGCGGTCGGGCCGGGCAGCCCCGTAGTTCTGGGAGAGGAAGGTGGAGAAGGCGTCCCCAAAGTCCTGCACCGGCCGGTAGGCAAAGGCGTCGATCTTCACCGCCGCGGCAAAGGCGGCCATCACCGCGGTGCCGAAGGTGTTCACCAGCCCCTGGATCATCAGGATGCCGAAGTTCATCACCGACTGCTGTACGCAGGTGAGCAGGGAGTACTGCACGATGCCCCCCATACGCTTCCAGTCCAGGGCCATGTGCCGCCGGGCTACCCGCAGAAGGGGGGTCTTCCAGAAGCCGTAGACCGTGATGCACACCGCCGACACCCCCTGAGAGAGGGTGGTGGCCCAGGCCGCCCCGGCCACTCCCATGTCCAGCGGCAGGATAAAAACCAGGTCCAACACGATGTTGAGCCCCGCCGAGATGGCCAGAAACACCAGGGGCACCACCGAGTTGCCGATGGACCGGAGAAAGGCGGCGAAGAAGTTGTAGAGGAAGGTGAAGGCCAGCCCGCAGAAGATGGCGAACAGGTACTCCCGGGCCAGGCCGATGGTGTCCGCATTGAACTGCATGAGCACCAGAATGGGGTCCAGGAAGACCAGCACCAGTACATTCAGGACCACCGTCACCGCGGCGATAAACACAAAGGAGAGAAAGACCGTGCGCTTGAGCTCTTCCTCGTCCCGGGCGCCGTAGCGCATGGAGAAGAGGGCCCCGCAGCCCATGCACAGGCCGATGATGATG
Organism: Candidatus Galloscillospira excrementavium; assembly: GCA_018711785.1. Lineage (GTDB taxonomy): Bacteria > Bacillota > Clostridia > Oscillospirales > Oscillospiraceae > Galloscillospira_A > Galloscillospira_A excrementavium. The sequence continues at coordinate 3,831 of DVHW01000087.1, read as the reverse complement.
TACTGCAGGAAGGTCATCAGGGTGAAGGAGGAGCCCACCGCCGCCAGGGCGGTGGAGCCCAGATACTGCCCCACGATGAGGGTGTCCACCACGTTGTAGAGCTGCTGGAGCAGGTTGCCCAGCACCATGGGGACGGCAAAGAGCAGCATCACCCGGGTGATGCTGCCCTGGGTCAGGTCCCGCTGCATCAAAGCCCCATCCTTTCGTTTCGTAAGTTTGTGCTTTCAATTTGTTTTTACTCTAGCATTAAACTTTCCTTCTGTCAAGAGTGCTCCGTCGAAAAAACACTTGCCTTTTCCGGCCCGCCCGGTTATGATGGGGGATGAAAGGGAGGGAGACCTCATGTATCTGGACAACCTGGACCGGATCGACCGGCAGCTGGTGGAGCTGCTGCTGCGTAACGCCCGCATGTCCTACTCCGACCTGGGGGAGGCGGTGGGCCTGTCCCGGGTGGCGGTCCGCGCCCGGGTGGCCGCCCTGGAGGAGCGTGGGGTCATCGAGTCCTACACCGCCGTCATCGACCCCCAGAAGCTGGGGGGCGCAGTCTCCTGCTACCTGGAGCTGGAGACCCGGCCCGGCTCCTTCCGGCGGGTCTGCGACACCCTGGCGGCCAGCGAGCTGGTCACCAAGCTCTACCAGGTCACCGGGCGCTGCCGGCTCCACGTCCACGTGGTGGCGGCCAGCCAGGAGGAGCTGGAGGGCTTTCTGGAGGGTACCGTCCGGTCCCTTCCAGACGTGGAGGAGCTCAGCTGCAACATCATCCTCTCCCGCATCAAGGACGTGAAGGGCCTGCGGCTCTGAACACAAAGAGAAGAAGCCTCCCCCGGTAGAGCCAGGGGAGGCTTCTTGCGTTCTTTGGATGAGCTTTTCTTACCAGCCGGTCTTGAGGGTCAGCTCGAACTGGTCGCCGTCGGCGATGGGGGTGGTGTCAGCGCCGGTCGTGACCTCCTCACCGCCCTTGGTGATGCACCACCACTCCTGGGCGTCGGTATCGGCGGTGTAGCCGTTGACGGTGGTGATGAACAGGCCGTACTCGCCCATCTCACCCTCCACGAGGCCGCTGTCCAGCAGCACGGGGCCCAGGAACTCCTCGCCGGTCTCGCAGGAGACCGTGGTGGAGGTGCCGTCCTGGCCGGTGACCACTACGTCGATGGTCTTGCGGCTGGCCACGAAATCCCGGAACACCTGCTCGCCGGCGTCGGCGTTGTCAGCCACCAGGAAGAGGACGTAGTCGCCCTCGATCACCATCCGGGCGTCCTCGGCCTTGGGCAGATTGCTGGGCACATACCAGGAGAAGGTATCCACCAGGGACTGCTTGTTCGCCTCCAGGGCCTCCATCACGGCATCCCGGTCGGCGTCCTCGGACAGCTTGGCCACCAGCATGGTGTCCGCGCTGATGTTGAAGCCCATGAACAAAACACCATCTGCAAACGTGCCCTCGGGCAGGCTGTAATTCATGGCATAGGTGTCCGCGCCGCTCTTCATGCTGGCGGTACAGCCGGAGGCCTCCAGAACGTCATAGGCCAGCTGCATCAGATCGGTGCCGTTGGGGGTGGTGACCTCATAGCGCAGGCCGGTCTCGGTCTCGGTGGTCTCCACGGAGTAACCCTCCAGGCCGTCGATGACCTCGGCGGGCAGGAAGGACACGCCGTACTTCACCGCAGCGGTGACTCCCTCCACTGTCTCGTCGTTGACCGTGATGGCGAAGGTGGCCACGTTCACGCCCACAGTGGCGCCCTCAAAGTAGCCCACGCCCAGGTTCTCCTCGGCGTACCAGCCGGCGTTGCCGTGGTCGCTCTCCAGCAGCAGCCGCATGGGGATGCCGTCCGCGTCGGGGATGGCGGAGGTGTCCAGCACCTGGCCGTTGACCACCAGCACGTCGTTGTAGACCGGGCCGGGGAAGGCGGCCTCCTGGGCGGTCCCCTCCCCGTCGGGGGCGGGGGAGATCAGCATCCCGTCCTCCGCCGCAAGGGCGGGCAGGGCCAGGGAGGCCGTCAGGGCCAGCGACAGGGCCAGCGTTCCGATTTTCTTCATGTCTCTTGCTCCTTTTCTTGTGGTTTTGCATACCATCTTGGCTTTCCATTCCAAGTAGACGCTGGGGCGGGGGATTTGTTCCCTGTTCCGGAAAAGATTTTTCTCACTTGGCCACCGGAGCGAACTGCGCCCCGATGAGTCCGGCCAGGTCTCCGGGGGCGAGCTCCACCTGCCGGCCGATCTTCCCGGCGGAGCAGGACATGGTATCCAGGTCCCGGGCGCTCTCGTCGATGACCGTGGGGAAGGGCTTTTTCATGCCCACCGGGGAGCAGCCCCCGTGGATGTACCCGGTGAGGGGGAGCAGCTCGGCCTGCTTGATCATCTGGATGTTCTTCTCCCCCACCGCCTTGGCCGCCGCCTTCAGGTCCAGGCTCTTGAGCACCGGCACCACGAACACGTAGTGCCCGCCCGAGGCTCCCACCGTCACCAGGGTCTTGAAGGCCCGCTCAGGGGGCATTCCGATCAGCTCGGCCACGTGGATCCCGTCCACCGGCCCGCCGGAGTAGGCGTGGCTGTGGGGGGTGTAGGGGATCTTCCTCTGATCCAGAATCCGCATCACATTGGTCTTTTCTTCCGCCATGGTTCCGCCTCCGCTTGCAATTTCGCCGCAAAACAAGTATGATAGGGGCGCTCCCGCCGCGCCGGGGGCCGGATACGCTCCGCGGGCTGCGGGGACACCCTCTTCTCCGTCCTGCGTGTACCCGAATGGTACTACCATAGATTAACACAAGCAAGGAGTCGATTCAATCATGGATTTTCGCGGCTGTCAGCCTTTTTTAATGGAAACCGCCCAAAAACTGCTCACCGCCGACAGCCCCAGCGGCTTTACCGTCCGGGCCGTGGATGCGGCCGGGGACATCGCCCGCGCTCTGGGGTATGAGGTCCGGCGCACCAATAAGGGCAACCTGGTCATCCCGGTCCCGGGCCGGGACCACTCGGTCAAGGTGGGCCTGGCCGCCCACATCGACACCCTGGGGCTTATGGTGCGCTCCGTCACCGCCGAGGGAATGCTCATGGTCACCCGGGTGGGCGGGCCCATCCTGCCCACTCTGGACGGGGAGTACTGCAAAATCTACACCCGGGACGGCCGGAGCTATACCGGCACCATCCTCTCCCTCTCCCCGGCCGCCCACGTCTTTGACGACGCGGCCACCCGCCCCCGGGACGAGGCCAACATGGCGGTGCGCATCGACGAGAAGGTCCGCTCCAGGGCCGACGTGGAGGCCCTGGGCATCTCGGCGGGAGACTTTGTGTGCATCGACCCCAAAACAGTGGTCACCGCCAGCGGCTTCCTCAAGTCCCGGTTCATCGACGACAAGGGGAGCGCCGCGTGCCTGCTCACCCTGCTCAAGCTGCTCCGGGACGCGGGAGCGCGCCCCCTCTACGACACCGAGATCACCTTCACGGTCTATGAGGAGGTAGGCCACGGCGGGGCCACCTTCTCCCCCGATCTGAGCGAGCTGCTCATCGTGGACATGGGCTGTGTGGGCAGCGACCTTAGCTGCACCGAGTACCAGGTGTCCATCTGCGCCAAGGACAACATGGGCCCCTATGACTACGAGATGACCACCCGGCTCATCCGCCTGGCAAAGGAGCACGGGGTGGACTATGCGGTGGACATCTACCCCCACTACTCCTCCGACGCCGCCGTGGCCCTCAAGGCGGGGGGCGACTTCCGCTGCGCCCTCATCGGCCCCGGGGTCCACGCCTCCCACGGCATGGAGCGCACCCACTTCGACGGCATGGCCGCCACCCTCCAGCTCATCGCCCTCTACCTGGACTGCCAGTAAGCATTTA
>DVHW01000086.1 GCA_018711785.1 Candidatus Galloscillospira excrementavium | reverse complement strand
GGATATGACGAGAAAAGAAACCATGGCCCAGCGGATTCGAAAGTGCAGGACAGATCGGGGGCTCACCCAGAGAGAGGCGGCGATCTACTGCGATATTACGGAGCGGGCCTTTCAGAATTATGAGCTGATGAACCGGGAGCCGAAGGTGGAGATTCTGGTCAGGATCGCGGAGTTCTTCCAGGTGTCGCTGGACTATCTGGCCGGCCTGACCGACGACCCCAGACCCTACCCCCGATCAGAGCGGGAGGAATAGCGGGAAACAGAGTACAGGGGTGGAGCCATGTACAAAAATCGTGGGCCGGACGGCCGGTGCAATCTGTGCGGGCCGCGGGTGGCCCAGCTGCGCAGGGCCATGTGCCCTCCGGTGTCCCAGCGGGGCCTGGCGGACCTGCTCCAACTGGCGGGTGTAGATGTGGACAAGAACGCGGTCCAGCGCATCGAGAGCGGGCAGCGATTTGTGACGGACATCGAGCTGAAAGCCCTGGCTCGTGTACTGGGGGTGACGGCGGACGAGCTGCTGGAGTGAGCGAAGTTATGTCGAGACTGCGGGATTTAAGAAAGGCCAGGGGCTACTCCCAGGTCAAGATGCAGATGCTCACCGGCATCGACCAGAGCGATTACTCCAAAATCGAGAGCGGAAAGCGGAACCTCTCCTTTGAACAGTGCCGGCGGGTGGCGCTGGCTCTGGACACCAGCATGGACTATCTGGCCGGCCTGACCGACGACCCCAGGCCCTACCCCCGCCCGGAGCGGGAGGACTAGGCGGATCACAGGCTGGCCGGAGCGCAGAGAGGAGCGCCCATTCGCACAGAGACCCTATCGCATCTCAGTACAGCAGAGAGAATCCGTCCCCGGCCGGTGTGGGCGGGGGACGGGAGAGGAAAGGAAGCGGTCAGAAGTGGAGCGGACGGAATTTGAGGAGATGAGGCCCATCCTGCGGCAGGCCAGGCTGGGCAGCTACCTGGTGATCCCCCTGAAGTACGAGCAGGGCGCGCTGCGGCAGGAGGAGATGGAGAAGCTGGCGCGGTATTACCCCATCACCACGGCGGACCTGACTGAGTCGGTGAAGGAGCTGTTCCGGCGGGAGCACCCCACCGCAGTGGGCACCTGCTGGGAGATCGGGCGGGAGGCGCTGGTACAGGCCCTCTTCGGCGGGGAGATGGGACAGTTTTCCGTCCTGGACCGCAGGGAGGCCTCGGAGGCCGTGGCCTTTGACTTCCACACCAGCTATCTCTACGTGTTCCACACCCGGGTGGCCTTTCTCTGCCTGGGCGTCACCTGCGCGGATATCGAGGCCATCTATCGCATCCGCAGCCCCGGATTTGCCGAGGGCTGGGCGGCCTACCGCGGCGTGGACAGGGCGGGGGAGGAGCAGGCCTTCTCTCTGGACGAGCGGCTGCGAGCCCTCTTTGCCCGGCTGGGCCTCACCGCCTTCTTTGAAAACGGGGACTCTCCCCTGATGGAGGCGTACACCTACCTGGTCTCCGTGACCCCCCAGCGGTTCCGGGAGCTGGAAACCCTGCGGCGGGCGGCCTTCAACCTCCACCTGATGACCCCGCTGGACGGCATGGCGGAGGACGAGTCAGAGGAGGATGTGCGCTACGTCTACGCCGTCAAGACCCAGTCCCTGGGCTCCTACCGCTGGGGGTGCTGCGTGACCTCCCAGACGGTGTGCTACGTGGAGGCCCGGGCCGACGGGGACCTGGAGGGGGAGATGGACGTCCAGGCGGCGGACGGGCTGCCCATGATCCTCATCGCGCTCTATGAGAAATACACCTGCCTGCGCTTCACCCAGCTCATCGCCGCTGCGAACAAGCGGAAGATGCGGGAGCTGCGCGCCCTCAAGCGGCTCATGCTGCAGTTCCGGGCCTACGGCACCGTGGACTCGGCCAACATCTCCCGCTGGCATAACGTCAAACAGATCTACCAGGCGCTGATGGAGACCAACCGCATCCCAGAGGCCATCGAGGACATCACCAATAAGCTGAACATCCTGGTGGAGCACCAGCGGGAGCTGGAGACTGCCCGGAACGACACCGTAGCCTGGGTGCTCACCCTGTTCGGCATTGTCTCCATCCTGGCCTCCATCCTGTCCATCCTCCAGATCCTCGCTGGCGGCGACCCGCTGGCCTGGTTCGCCACCATCATGTCCACCCTGGTCATGGCGGTGCTGGTGGCGGTGATCCTGATTTTCCGCCGGAAGGACGAGTAGCTTTCGTTGCCGTAAGGACTGTATTTGGAAAGGAGAGAACGGGATGATCCCAATTTGGAACCGCCGGGAGCTGACCACGACCTGGTCTATGGCCCAACAGACTGCGATCACCGCCGCCCTGCGGGAGGCGGGCCTGGACTATGCCGTCAAGACGGTGGACCGCACCTCGCCCTCCGCCTGGAATGCCGGCAGCCGGGCCCGAGGCGGAACCTTCGGCCAGCCGGCGGAGCAGCAGTATGAGTACGTCATCTATGTGCGGCGGGCGGATTATACCGCCGCCCGGACTGCCGCCAGCCTTTCGGAGATACGGTGACACACAAACCAAAAGAAGCGGACCCGTGCGTTCTCGCACGGGTCCGCTTCTTTCGTGTCAGGATGGTGTCTCAGTTGGAGGCGGTATCCAAATCCTTATCCCCGCCCCGCGTCGCCGTAAGCTCCGTATCGTTTGCTTCCGCCCGAGGGCGAAAGCTCATTCGCTCCGCTGCGGCTCCTTTCCCCGCAAAACCCGCTTCGCTGGGCTTTTGCGGGGGCCCCGGATCTGGGGCGGCTGGGTGGTCAGTTGGACGCGGTGTCCAGATCCTTGTCGCCGCCCCAGATCATGTTCTTGCGCAGCTCCTCGCCCACGATCTCCATCTGGTGCTTCTTGAGCTGCTGGCGCTTGGAGTTGAAGAAGGTGCGGCCGTTCTTGTTCTCAGCAATCCACTTGCCGGCGAAGGTGCCGTCCTGGATGTCGGAGAGGACGGCCCGCATCCGGGCCTTGGTCTCCTCGTGGGGGATGACCCGGGGGCCGGAGACATACTCACCGAACTCGGCGGT
>DVHW01000085.1 GCA_018711785.1 Candidatus Galloscillospira excrementavium | reverse complement strand
AACCACAAAATATTTTACGGAACAGTGGGGCGGCTACCAGCTTTCATGTTTTTGTTACTTTATGGCACATGAGCATTATATTACGGCGTCTGCGCGGGGCCGAAGTACTCGGCCACAAAGTCCACCTCCGGGACCTGGAAGGTCCGTCCGTCCAGGTAGGAGAGGAGGCCGGCGTCGGTGGTGAAGGAGAAGCGGAGCTTATAGGAGTACAGGGCCTGCCCGCTGCGGCCGTAGCGCCGGTTGTCCCGCTCCCGGCCGTACTTGCCGTCCCCCAGAAGGGGACAGCCCGCGTCGGCGAACTGGGCCCGGATCTGGTGGGTCCGGCCGGTGCGCAGCTCGCACTCCACCAGGGACAGCCCGCCCCGGTGCTGAAGGGTTTTATATAAGGTAACGGCGGTCTTGCCATCGGGGACGGGCCGGTGGTAGACCTTCACCTGCTTCTTCCCCTCGTCCTTCACAAGAAAGCTCTCCAGCCGCCCCTCCGGCGGGTTCATCCGCCCCAGCACCGCCGCCAGATAGAACTTGTCGATCTCCCGGTCCCGGATCTTCTGGTTCAGGATGCGCAGGGCCTCGGCGTTCTTGGCGGCGATGACGATGCCGCCGGTGTTGCGGTCGATGCGGTTGCACAGGGCGGGGGCAAAGGAGTTCTCTTGGTAGGGGCTCCACTCCTTCTTCTGATAGAGGTAAGCCTGAAGGTGGGTGAGGAGGGTGTTGACCCGCTCGGTCTCGTCCGGGTGGACCGGCATGCCGGGCCGCTTGTCCAGCAGGAGGAGGTTCTCGTCCTCGTAGACGATGCTCAGGCGGGGCTTGAACACCGAGAGGAAGGCGTTCTCCTGGGTGGGGGTGTCAAAAAACTCGTCGTTGATGTATAATTGGAGCAGGTCTCCGGCCTGGAGCCGGTAATCCCGTTTGGAGCCCTTTCCGTTCACCTTCACCCGCTTGAGGCGGATATACTTCTGGGCCAGGGGCGCGGGGAGGAGGGGCAGGGCCTTGCCCAGCCAGCGGTCCAGCCGCTGCCCGGCGTCGTTTTTCGTGATGGTGAACTCTCTCATTCCGGCGTCCTCCCGCCCCATGGGGGCCAGTTTTTGTCTATGGCTCAATAGTATAGCATAAAAACTGAAAAAAGAAAGAAAAAAGCATTTGACAATCCCCCTCAATTTCGTTATAATACTCGCCGTACCGTTATGCGAGGTGTACCATGCGACTGAATCTGCGCGAGATCATCCACACCCCGGGCGCCAGTCTGCCCTTTGCGTTCCAGATGGACCTGTCCGACCTGGAGTTCAACGGCCAGCGGCCTGCCGCCCACCCCATCGAGGTGGAGGGCGTCGTGAAAAACACGGCGGGGGCGCTGGTGCTGGAGGGGAAGGCATCCACGGTGCTGGACCTGACCTGCGACCGGTGCGGCAAGCCCTTTTCCCAGACACAGAAGGTCTCCCTGGACACCCTCCTGGCCACCGAGCTGGCCGAAGAGGAGAGTGAAGGGGAGATTTATCTGCTGGACGGGGAAGAGGCGGACCTGGACGAGGTCGCCCGCACTGCCTTCATTCTCGGCATGGATACCAAGCATCTCTGCTCAGAGGACTGTAAGGGCCTGTGCGCCAAGTGCGGCGCCAACCTCAATGAGGGGCCCTGCGGCTGCAAGCCTGAAGTCGATCCCCGGCTGGCGGGGCTCGCGAAGCTCCTGGAACAGCCTGAAGAGTGAGTCAGTAACAAGTGTGCCCGCACAGGGCATCAACCTAAGGAGGTGTCATCAATGGCGGTCCCTAAGGGAAAAGTGTCCAAGGCGCGTCGGGACAAGCGTCGCAGCTCCCACTGGAAGCTGGAAACGCCCAATCTCACGACCTGCCCCAAGTGCGGCGCGTATCGTCTGCCCCACCGGATGTGCAAGTCCTGCCTGACCTACAATGGTCACGAGTTTGGCAAGGCTGAGGCTGCGGCGAAGTAAGCAACTGCATAGGAGAGGGAAGAGGGGAAGCGAAAACCCCTCTTTCTTTTTGCCCGGAAATCGGGTATGATAGGGGAGAAAAGGAGCGCCTGCCCATGAGCCTGACAAAAATTGAAACGGTGGACCCGGGGAGTCCGGCCCGACGGGCAGGGGTGCGCCCCGGCGAGACCCTGACCCACATCAACGGCCACCCGGTGGCCGATGTGATGGACTACAAGTTCTACTCCTACGACCCACGGCTGGAGCTCACCCTCCGGGAGGAGGGCGGCGGGACGCGCACCGTGCGCATCCGCAAGGGGGAGGGGGAGGACCTGGGCCTCAACTTTGAGACCTATCTCATGGACCGGGCCCGCTCCTGCGCCAACAACTGCATCTTCTGCTTTGTGGACCAGATGCCCCCCGGTATGCGGGAGACCCTCTATTTCAAGGACGACGACGCCCGGCTCTCCTTTCTTATGGGCAACTACATCACCCTCACCAACCTGTCGGAGCGGGAAATAGCGCGCATCATTGACCTGCACATCTCCCCCATCAACGTGTCGGTCCACACCACCGACCCGGAGCTGCGGGTGGCCATGCTGAAAAACCGCAACGCCGGGAAATGCCTGGAGCAGATGGCGCGCTTTGCCCGGGCGGGCATCACCATGAACTGCCAGATTGTCTCCTGCCCTGGCATCAACGACGGCCCCGCCCTCCAGCGCACCCTGGAGGACCTGGCGGCCCTCCACCCGGGGGTGAACAGTGTCTCGGTGGTGCCGGTGGGGGTGACGAAGTTCCGGGAGGGGCTGTGCCGCCTGGAGCCCTACACCCCGGAGACCGCGGCGGCGGTCCTGGACCAGGTGGAGGCCTTCGCCGGGCGGTGCCTGGAGAGGCTGGGCACCCGGCTGGTCTGGTGTTCCGACGAGTTTTACCTCAAGGCCGGGCGGCCCCTGCCCGGCGACGAATTTTTTGAGGACTACACCCAGCTGGAGAACGGGGTGGGCATGCTCCGCCTGCTGGAGGTGGAGTTCAATGCCGCTCTCTACGGCCTGACGGGGGAGGAGACCGCGCCCCCCTTCGCTGTGGCCACCGGGGTGTCGGCAGCCCCCTATATCGCGGAGCTGGCCCGGCGGCTGGGAGAGAAGTGCCCCGGCGTGCGGGGGAAGGTCTACGCCATCGAGAACCGCTTTTTCGGGGAGACCATCAACGTGGCCGGCCTGGTGACGGGGGGCGACCTCATCGGCCAGCTCCGGGGAAAGGAGCTGGGGGAGCGGCTGCTCATCCCGTCCTCCATGCTCCGGGACGGCGAGAACGTCTTTCTGGACGACGTGACCCTGGAGGAGGCGGAGGGCGCGCTGGGCGTGCCCATCGTCCCGGTGGAGCAGGACGGCGGCGCCCTGTGCGACGCCATGCTGGGGGAGGGCACGCCTGAGCCCCGGAGTGGGCAAGGCGCCGCCGGCGGAGAGGAATACTACACCTATAACCAGAGCCGGAACAGGCGGAGCGGCGGCTGAGCCCGTCCGCTCGGTTGGGAAAGGATGATGTTCCATGAAACCACTTGTCGCCATCGTAGGCAGGCCGAATGTGGGAAAATCCATGCTGTTCAACAAGCTGGTGGGCCAGCGGCTGTCCATCGTGGAGGATACCCCCGGCGTCACCCGGGACCGGCTGTACGCCGAGGCTGAGTGGCGCAACCGGAAGTTCGACCTGGTGGACACCGGCGGCATCGAGCCGGGGACGGACAGCGAGATCCTCAGCTTTATGCGCCAGCAGGCCGAGATCGCCATCGACAACGCCACGGTCATCGTCTTCCTCTGCGACATCAAGACCGGCCTCACCGCCTCGGACCAGGAGGTGGCCAACATGCTCCTCCGCTCGGGCAAGCCGGTGGTGCTGGCGGTGAACAAGATGGACCAGGTGGGCCCGGCCAATCCGGACATCTACGAGTTCTACAACCTGGGTCTGGGGGACCCCATCCCGGTGTCCGCCGTCCACGGCCACGGCACCGGGGACCTGCTGGACGAGTGCTTCCGCTACTTCCCGCCAGAGGGAGAGAGCGAGGAGCCCGACGACGTGATCAAGGTGGCGGTCATCGGCAAGCCCAACGTGGGCAAGTCCAGCCTGGTCAACCGCATCCTGGGGGAGGAGCGGGTCATCGTTTCCAACGTGGCGGGCACCACCCGGGACGCGGTGGACAGCTACTTTGAGAACAGCAAGGGCAAGTACCTCTTCATCGACACCGCCGGCATGCGGAAGAAGGCCAAGGTGGACGACCGCATCGAGAAGTTCTCCGTCCTCCGGGCCACCATGGCCATCGAGCGCAGCGACGTGTGCCTCATCCTCATCGACGCCCAGGAGGGGGTCACCGAGCAGGACACCAAGGTGGCCGGCCTGGCCCACGAGGCGGGGAAGGCCTGCATCATCGTGGTCAACAAGTGGGACGCGGTGGAGAAGGACGACAAGACCATGGACAAGATGCGCAAGGACGTGATGCGGGACCTGTCCTATATGACCTACGCGCCCATCGTCTTTATCTCGGCCAAGACCGGTCAGCGGGTGGAGCGGCTGTTTGACCTCATCAACTACGTCAACGACCAGGCGGCCCTGCGCATCACCACGGGCATGCTCAACACCGTCCTGGCCGACGCCACCGCCCGGGTCCAGCCCCCCAGCGACAAGGGGAAGCGGCTGAAGATCTACTATATGACCCAGGTGGGGGTCAAGCCCCCCCACTTCGTGGTGTTCTGCAACGACGCGCAGCTCTTCCACTTTTCCTACCAGCGATACCTGGAAAATCAGATCCGGAGCACCTTCGGTCTGGAGGGCACCCCGGTGGTGCTCACCATCCGTCAGAAGGGCGACAAGGAGGGGTAAGAGATGCTCGGTATGACATGGAGCGACATTGCGCCGCGGTTCCTGTTCGACGGGGCCCTGCCCCTGCTGATCGTGGCGGTGGCCGGCTATTTCTGCGGCTGCTTCAACGGGGCGGTCATTGTCTCCAAATATATCCTGCGGGACGACGTGCGCACCCACGGCAGCGGCAACGCGGGCCTCACCAATTTCTACCGCACCTTCGGCGGCCCCCTGACCCTAGTGGTCATCCTCACCGACGTGCTCAAGGCGGTGGCAGCCGTGTGGATAGGGATCCTTATGGTGCGGTTCTGGGACGGAGGCTTCTGGAGCCAGGAGCCCATCGTCACCGCCTACGGGAAGTACTGGGCCGGCTTGTTCTGTCTGCTGGGGCATATGTTCCCCTGCATGTTCAAGTTCAAAGGCGGAAAGGGCATCCTCTCCGGCGGAACCATCGCCATTATGATCGACTGGCGGGTGGCTCTGGTGGTGTGGGGGGGCTTCCTCATCCTGGCGGTGCTGACCCGGTGGGTCTCTCTGGGCTCCTGCTCCACCGGCGTCACCTTCCCCATCATCACCTGGATCGTCTACCAGGACGTGATCCTGCTGGTGCTGGCCATCTTCATCGGCGCCCTCATCATCTGGAAGCACCGGGGGAACCTCCAGCGCATCGTAAAGGGCACCGAGTCCAAATTCAGCTTTCATCGGAACAAGGAGGAGCCAAAGTCATGAAGATCTCGGTTCTGGGCAGCGGCGGCTGGGGCACGGCCCTGGCTCTGGTGCTGCTGGAAAACGGCCATGAGGTGACGCTCTGGTCCTATACGGAGGCGGAGTCCGCTGTTCTCCGCCAGACCCATGAAAACCCCATGCTCAAGGGGGTGCCCCTGCCGGAGGAGCTGGCGCTCACCAGTGACTTGGGCTGTGTCAAGGCTTGTGAAGTGGTTGTCCTTGCCACACCGTCCTTTGCCGTGCGGGAAACCGCCCGGAAGGCCGCCCCGCTGCTGGAGCCGGACTGCGTGCTGGTGTCGGTGTCCAAGGGCATCGAGAAGGACACCTCCCTCACCCTGACCCAGGCCATCGAGGAGGAGATCGGGAGGGGTCACCCCATTGTGGCCCTCTCCGGGCCCTCCCACGCCGAGGAGGTGGGCCGCCGCGTGCCCACGGCGGTGGTCTCCGCCTCCCGGGACCAGGCGGCGGCCGAGCTGGTGCAGGACCTCTTTATGAACGAGCGGTTCCGGGTCTACGCCTCCGACGACGTGGTGGGGGTGGAGCTGGCCGCGGCCCTCAAGAACGTCATCGCCCTGTGCGCCGGGGTGTGCGACGGCATGGGCTACGGGGACAACACCAAGGCCGCCCTGATGACCCGTGGGCTCACCGAGATCGCCCGCCTGGGGGAGGCTCTGGGGGGGCGGAAGGAGACCTTTGCGGGCCTTGCCGGAGTGGGAGACCTCATCGTCACCTGCACCTCCATGCACTCCCGGAACCGCCGCTGCGGCATCCTCATCGGCAAGGGCACGCCGGTGGCCCAGGCAGTGAAGGAGATCGGCGCCGTGGTGGAGGGATACTACGCCACCGCCACCGCCCGGGCCCTGGCGGAGAAGACGGGGGTGGAAATGCCCATCACCGAGGCGGCCTGGCAGGTGCTTTACCGGGACAAGGACCCCAGACGGGTGATCTCCGAGCTGATGACCCGGGCGAAGAAGCACGAGATCGAGGAGAGCTGGATCTGAACCGGCTCGGAAGAAAAAATGAGGCCCCGTATCCAGCTGGATACGGGGCCTCATTTTGGTGCAGAATGATTACACGGCGCGGGTGGCCTTACCCGAACGGAGGCATCTGGTGCACACATAGACGTGCTTGGGCGTGCCGTCCACAATCGCCTTGACCCGCTTCACATTGGGCTTCCAGGGACGATTGGTGCGGCGGTGGGAGTGGGAAACCCGGATGCCGAACACGACGCCCTTGTCGCAGAATTCACATTTGGCCATTCGCTTGAACCTCCTCGCTCGTCAGTATCACGCTTCAGAAAGCATCGAATGATATAATAGCAGAAGCGGGAGAAAAATGCAAGTATTTTTTTCGCAGACGGGAGAACTTTCCCGGAAGGTGCCGCTTTCTCTTGCAGGATGGCCCGGGAGTGTGTATACTGAGAAGGAACAAACCATTCGGATGGGAGATGGCACGATGGAGAGCTTGTACAGCGTCCCGCTGGGAAAACTCATCGAGGAGTTCAATCTGGAGGTGCTCCGGGGCGGGGCGGACTATGAGAACCGCCCCATCCGCACCGAGGATGTGAACCGCCCCGGCCTCCAGCTCATCGGCTTTTTCGACTACTTTGTCCCCAAGCGGCTCCAGATCCTGGGCCGGGTGGAGACCACCTACCTGACCGGGCTGACCAGGGAGGAGCGCCGCCGCTGCTTTGAGCAGCTCTTTTCCTACGACATCCCGGCCCTCATCATCTCCCGGGGCATGGAGCCCTTCCCTGAGTGCATGGAGATGGCCGAGAAGTTCGACCGCACCATCCTCCGCACCCAGGACGCCACCTCGGTCTTTATGAGCAGCATCATCGCCGCCCTGAAGGTCTACCTCTCCCCCCGCATCACCCGCCACGGCGTGCTGGTGGAGGTCTACGGCGAGGGGGTCATGCTGCTGGGCGAGTCGGGCGTGGGCAAGAGCGAGACCGCCATCGAGCTGGTCAAGCGGGGCCACCGGCTCATCGCCGACGACGCGGTGGAGATCAAGAAGGTGGGCAACAAGCGCCTGGTGGGCTCGGCCCCCGAGCTCATCCGCCACTACATCGAGCTGCGGGGCATCGGCGTGGTGGACGTGCGCCGGCTGTTCGGCATGTCGGCGGTGAAGGACGACGCGGACATCGACATGGTCATCAACCTGGAGCAGTGGAAGGACGGGGCCATGTACGACCGGCTGGGCCTGGAGAATCTGTACACCGTCATCCTGGACGTGCAGGTGCCCACCCTGACCGTGCCGGTGAAGCCGGGGCGGAACCTGGCGGTCATCGTGGAGGTGGCGGCCATGAACAACCGCCACAAGAAGATGGGCTACAACGCGGCCCAGGCCTTCACCCAGCAGATCAACGAGCACTTCGAGCAGGCCC
>DVHW01000084.1 GCA_018711785.1 Candidatus Galloscillospira excrementavium | reverse complement strand
AGTGCCTGGAGTGCCACAAACGCTTCACCACCTACGAGACCATGGAGAGCCTGCCCCTGGTGGTCATCAAAAAGGACGGCAGCCGCCAGACCTTTGACAAGAGCAAGGTTCTGGGCGGCATGATCCGGGCCTGTGAGAAGCGCCCGGTCTCCTTTGACACTCTGGAGTCCATTGCCACCGACATCGAGCAGTCCCTCCAGAATGACATGGACCGGGAGATCCCCTCCACCCGCATCGGCGAGCTGGTGATGGAGCGGCTCAAGGATGTGGACGAGGTGGCCTACGTCCGCTTCGCCTCGGTCTACCGCCAGTTCAAGGACATCAGCACCTTTATGGCCGAGCTCAACAAGCTGCTGGCCGAGAAGTAAATCCTCTCCCCACGGGGACCCGGAGCACCCTCCGGGTCCCCGTTTTTTATTCTTTTCCTGCGCTGGTTCTCCCTCTTCGGCCGGTCCGGGCCTGCCGCCAGGTCCGCAGCAGCGTCAGCGCCTCCGGCGAGAGAAGGAGCAGGGCCGCCAGGTTGGGCAGGGCCATAAGGCCGTTGAAGATGTCGGCCAGCTGCCACACGGCGGACACCTCCCCCACGCTCCCCGCCGCCACCGCGGCCAGGAAGAGGATGCGGTAGGGCCAGCGCCAGCGGCTGCTCCTGGTCAGGTAGGAAAGCCCCCGCTCGCCGTAGTAGCTCCACCCCAAAAGGGAGGTGAACGCAAAGAGGATGAGGCACACCGACACGAACGCCCCGCCCCAGCGGCCGAACACCGTCCCAAAGGCGGCGGCAGACAGGGGCGCGCCCACCAGGGCCCCCTCCGCGCTGCCGCTCTGGATAGCCCGAAGGGCCGCCTCCGGGTCGTAGACTCCGGTGGTCAGGATGACCAGCGCGGTGACGGTGCACACCACCAGGGTGGCCACGAACACCTCGAAGATGCCCCACATCCCCTGCTCGGCGCTCTCCTTCACGTCGGAGGCCGCGTGGGCCATGGCCGAGGAGCCCATGCCCGCCTCATTGGTGAACACCCCCCGGGCCACGCCGTAGCGCATGGCCGCCGCCATGCCGTACCCAGCGCCGCCCCCCAGGGCGGCCTTGGGGGTGAATGCCCCCTCCAGAATGGCCGCCAGGGCGCCGGGGATGGCGCCGGCGTGGACCGCCAGCACCACCACCCCGCCGCCGAGGAAGAGGAGGGCCATCAGGGGCACCAGGCGCTCACTCACCTTTCCGATGCGGCCGATGCCCCCCAGGATGACCGCCCCGGTCAGCAGAGCTGTGACCACCCCCACCGCCAGGCCGTCCCAGCCGAAGGTGGCCTCCAGGGCGGTGGCGATGGAGTTTGACTGCACCATGTTTCCCCCGCCCAGGGAGGCACACACGCAGCAGGCCGAGAACAGCACCGCCAGAGCGCGGCTGTGGAGGCCCTTCTCCATGTAGCACATGGGTCCGCCCTGCCAGCCCCCCTCCGGGGAGGGCTCCCGGTAGCGCACCGCCAGAATCTTCTCCACGCAGCCGGTCATCATGCCCAGAAAGGCGGACACCCACATCCAGAACACCGCCCCTGGCCCGCCATAGAAGATGGCGGTGGCCACCCCGGCGATGCTCCCCGTCCCGATGGTGGAGGCCAGGGCAGTGGACAGGGCCTGAAACTGGGTGATGCCCCGCCGGCCGCCCCGCGGCTCCTTTTTTCGGAAGAGGGAGCCCAGGGTGGTCCTCAGCCAGAGCCCACAGTCAAAGAGCTGGAAAAATCCCGTCCGCACGGAGAGGTACAGTCCCGTGAGCAGAAAGAGCCCCAGCAGCCAGGGATTCCAGATGAAGTCGCCCAGCCGTTCCAAAAGCGCCATGTCCATCCCCCCTGTTCACTGGTATGCGCCCGGGGGCGGGAACATGCGCCGGCCTTTTTCCGGCGGCATAGGATAGGGCATCTCATTTCATAAAGGAGGGGCCCATGAGCACCATCAGCCTTTGCATGATCGTAAAAAATGAGGAGGCCGTTCTGGCCCGGTGTCTGGAGAGCGTGAGGGATCTGGTGGACGAGATCGTCCTGGTGGACACCGGCAGCACCGACGGCACCAAGATTGTCGCCGCCCGGTATACCAACCGGATCTATGATTTTCCCTGGCGGGACGACTTCGCCGCGGCCCGGAACTTCTCCTTTGAACAGGCATCCATGGACTACTGCCTGTGGCTGGACGCCGATGACCTGCTCCTCCCGGCCGACCGGGAGAAGTTCCGGGCCATGAAGGAGACCCTGCTCCCCCAAGCCGATGTGGTGATGCTGCCCTACCACACCGCCTTTGACTCGGAGGGGCGGCCCACCTTCTCCTACTACCGGGAGCGGGTGGTGCGCAACGACCCCCGCTGGCGCTGGAGGGGGGCGGTCCATGAGGCCATCACCCCCTCCGGCCTGGTCCTCTACGCCGCCGCGGCGGTCACCCACCGCAAGGAGGGGCCGGGAGACCCGGACCGAAACCTGCGCATCTTCGAGGGACTGCTCACCCCGGGGCAGGCCCTGGAGCCCCGGGAGCAGTTCTACTACGGCCGGGAGCTCTTCTACCACCAGCGATACAAAGAGGCCGTCCAAGCCCTCTCCGCCTTTCTGGAGGAGGACGGAGGCTGGGTGGAGAACCAAATCGAGGCCTGCCGGGTGCTGTCTCGGTGTCTGACCGCCCTGGGCAGGGACGGGGAGGCCCTCCGGGCCCTGCTGAGGTCCCTGGCGTATGACCTGCCCCGGGCGGAGGTCTGCTGCGAGGTTGGGGAGTGGTGGTTCCGGCGGGAGGACTGGCGGAGGGCCGCCTACTGGTACGAGCTGGCCCTGGCCTGCCGCCGGGACGACGCCTCCGGCGCCTTTGTCTCTCCGGACTGCTACGGCTATCTGCCCTGCATCCAGCTGTGCGTCTGCCGCTGGCACCTGGGGGACCGGGAGGGGGCTGCGGCGTGGAACGAGCGGGCCGGGCAGTATAAGCCCCGGGACCCGGCCTATCTCTCCAACCGGGACTTCTTCGCCCGGGGAGAGCTGCCCGGCGGGGAGTAGACAAAGGGGGCGGCACGTATGACGTGCCGCCCCTTCTGTTCGCAGGGGTCAGGTCTCTTTTTCCTGTCCGTCCAAGCGCGGCTCCGCTCCTTCCCGGAGGATCCCCACCGCCCGATAGGCTCCTGTCAGAGACGCCGTGGCGCTGTGGCGCTCCACGGCTACAGATACTGCCCGCCGGGCCCTCTCCTCCGGCTGGTCCCGCAGCGCCGGGTCGGACAGCACCAGGTCCACCGAGCGGTAGCCTCTGGTTTTATCCTGGACGCTCTGAAAGGCATTGACCGGCCCGCAGCCGTACTGGACCACCTGAAGGTTACGGATCAGATCCCTGGCCTCCCGCAGGCGCAGCTTCTCTCCCGCCTTGGCGTCATCCCAGGTAAAGCACCCGTGGAGGGGCGCGTCCGGGTCCCGGCTCTCCTCCACCACGTCCCCGGGGCGGAGCACCCGGTGGACCCGCTCGATCCGCCGCAGCTCCCCGGCGGCGGTGTCCGCCGCCACGCCGTATTTCTGGATGCGCCACTGATAGGTCATTTTCTTCCCGCCTTTCTCCGCTTCTGTTCCATCGTTCGCGCCCAGCCTGCCGCGCCTGGCCGCACCGTACCATCCAAACCGGGCCATTCCGGGCCTTGCCATGCCATCCGCGCCTAACCGTACCGCGCCTGCCTTGCCTCGCCGTGCCTCCCCATCCACGCCTAGCCTTGCCTGACCAAACCTTTCCCCGCCTAGCCTCGCCTGCCCGGCCTCTCCAAGCCTCACCCAGTCCAGCCCCAACTCACCTCGCCAAATCCAGCCTAGTCCCGCCCCGCCTGCCACGCCAGGCCAAGCCTTGCCAAACCGTTTCAACCTCGCCTTACCTCGGCGGGCCATTCCACTCCAAGCCTGCCGTGCTAAGCCAAACCTTACCAAGCCATCCTCGCCTCGCCGTGCCTCGGTGAACCATGCCATTCCAAGCCAAGCCTGCCATGCCATGCCAAGTCAAGCCTCCCTCGCCATGCCTGGCCCGTACCCGCTAAGCCTGCCAGACCTATACCACATGGTACATGCCGAAGGAGCCGCCCTTCTCCGGCCACCACTCCCCCACCCCGCAGCCAAAGCCGCCCAGATTGAAGAGGTTGACGATCTGCTCGGCGGTAAACACGCCCTCGTTGTAGCGGATAGGGATGAGGGCCGACCAGGTCTTGAACTCGCCCCGGAAGCGCAGGTCGGCAGTCCCCATGCCCACCCGGACCATGTCCTCCCGCATCTCCGGAGTGCCCTCGATCTCCACCATATCCCCGATGATATGAAAGGCCGCATTGGTGGACACCCGATCTTTGGTCACCCCCGCCCGATAGCCCGCGGAGACAGCTGAGGCCTTAAAGGCAGTGGAGGGGAACCCGAATCGGGCACCGGCGGCCAGAGCGGCGGCAAAGCCCTCCTCAGTCTTTTCCTCCGGCATGGGGGTGAGCCAGTACAGACTGTCGATGAAGTCGGCCACCGGGTCCCGGACCGCGTGCTTCTGGGTCTTGGCTACCTTCATCTGCTTGACGAGCATCTCCCGCTTGGCCTTCTCGCTCCACCGGTGGACAATGAGCGGGGAGTCTCCTACCAGACGGATGGTAAACTGTCCTATCCTGATCTCCGGGATCATGATGCTCTCCTTGGTCGCCATGGTCATTCCTCCTAATCTGTTTTCTCCCCTTCGGGGGCCTATCGGCAGAGTATCACGCTTCTCCGCGGGTTTCAACTTCTTTTCTGCTTTTTCTTTCCCTATCCGGCCGGCACCAGGGCGGCAGAAAAATTTTACTTGACAATCCCGCGGTCCTCCCCTATAATTGCATCAAATTATTTAGTTAAAAATTTTTAGCTAAATAATTTTAATTGAAAATTTTGAGGAGATTTGCTGTTATGGATTTTGAGCAGGTACGCAACGTGATCGCCGAGACCCTGGGCTGCGACGTGGAACAGGTGACCCTGGAGGCCAAGCTGGCCGAGGACCTGGGAGCCGACTCTCTGGCCTCTGTGGAGCTGACCATGGCCCTGGAGGAGGCCACCGGCGTGGCCATCGACGACGAGGCTCTCCCCAACATGAAGACCGTGGGGGACATCATGGACTATCTCAACGCCCACAAGGGCTGAACCGCTTCCCGCCGGAGGATTTTCTCCGGCGGGCGCATTTTGCCGCGGGGACCCGGGACTTCGGTCCCCCGGCTCCCCGCGGCATCTCACACGGAAAGGTGGTTTCCATGACCAACCAGGAACTATTCGAGCTGCTGGCCCGGTTTGAAAGCAGCTCTCTCACCAGTTTGAAGCTGTCCGACGGCGCCTTCTCCCTGGAGCTGAGCCGGGGCGGCGCACCTGCCCCCTTCCCCTCGGCGGCGGCCGTCCCGGTCTTTTCCCCCGCCGCCGCGCCGGCGGTTCCGGTCCCGTCCGCCCCGGCGGAGGGTCAGACCGTCACCGCGCCCCTGGTGGGCACCTACTATGCCGCCCCCTCCCCCGACGAGGCCCCCTTTGTCTCCGCCGGGGACCGGGTGGCCAAGGGCCAGACCCTCTGCCTCATCGAGGCCATGAAAATGCTCAGTGAGGTCCCCGCCCCCTGCGACTGCGTTATCACCGAGGTGCTGAAGGAGAACGGCGCCCTGGTGTCCTTCGGCGAGCCCCTGTTCCGGTACCGGCCATGCTGAAGAAGGTCCTCATCGCCAACCGGGGGGAGATCGCCCTGCGCATCCTCCGCGCCTGCCGGGAGCTGGACATCGACACCGTGGCGGTGTACTCCCAGGCCGACGCCGAGGCCCTCCACGTCCAGCTGGCGGGCCAGGCGGTGTGCATCGGCCCGGCCCGACCGTCGGAGAGCTACCTCAACCAGGACGCCATCCTCACCGTGGCCAGGGCTACCGGCTGCGACGGCCTCCACCCGGGGTACGGCTTCCTGTCGGAGAACGCCGCATTCGCCGACGCCTGCACTCAGGCCGGAATCACCTTCATCGGCCCCTCCGGGGACACCATCCGGAGGGCCGGGTCCAAGAGCGCGGCCCGGGACCTCATGCGCGATGCCGGCGTGCCGGTGACCCCCGGCTCCGACGGGCCGGTCTCCTCGGTGGAGGAGGCCCTGGCCGCGGCGGAGCGGGTGGGCTACCCCGTGCTGCTCAAGGCCTCCGCCGGGGGCGGGGGCCGGGGCATCCGCCGCTGCGACGCTCCGGAGCAGCTCCCCCCGGCCTATGAGCAGGCCTCCGCCGAGGCGGTCGCCTGCTTCGGGGACGG
>DVHW01000083.1 GCA_018711785.1 Candidatus Galloscillospira excrementavium | reverse complement strand
GCGGGAGAAGTATATCATCAACTACTGATTTTCTCTCCCGCGGAAGAACAACTGAACCGGGAACGCGGGCATTTCCGTGGAAATGCCCGCGTTTTGCAAAACACGGACGGGAGACCTGCGCAGATACTCCTTAGCGGAAAAGGAGTGAGTACCAGATGGAAAAGGTGATCGTCGCTTTTGAGAGCGAAAAAAACTGCCTCCGGGTGAAAGAGATCCTGGAGAACGCCGGGGTGGCCTCCTGCATCCTCTGCCGCAGCGCCGCCGAGGTGCGGCGGGTGGTCCACAAGCAGCATATCACGACGGTGATCTGTGGCTACAAGTTCTCCGACGACTCGGCGGAGAACCTCTTTGAGGACCTGCCGCCCTTCTGCACCATGCTGATGCTGGCGGTCCAGAATATGCTGGAGCTGTGCGGAAACGAGGACATTTTCAAGCTGACCACCCCGGTCTCCCGGGGGGAGCTGACCGCCGCGGTGCGGATGCTGACCCAGATCAGCCACAACATGGAGCGCTCGGCCCGTCCCCGCCGCAGTGAGGAGGAGGAGCAGATCATAGCCCAGGCCAAGGAGCTCCTCATCACGCGCAACGGAATGACCGAGGACCAGGCCCACCGCTTTCTCCAGAAGCAGAGCATGAATATGGGCACCAAGCTGGTCCAGACTGCCAAGATGGTCCTGGGCGGCTCGTGAGCGCCGAAAACATGGCACGACAACGCCGTTGTGCTCCGCGGGCGGCAGTCGGTTCCGGCTGCCGCCCGATTTCCTATCGAAAAAACAAGGGGGTTTTTTCATGCGGTTCACAAAAATGCAGGGCCTGGGGAACGACTATGTCTACCTGGACTGCACCAGGGGCGCGCCGGAGGACCTGCCCGGCCTGGCCGTGCGGGTATCTGAGCGGCACTTCGGCGTGGGGAGCGACGGGCTCATCTGCATCTTCCCCTCGGAACAGGCCGACTTCCGCATGCGGATGTTCAACGCCGACGGCAGCGAGGGGGAGATGTGCGGCAACGGCATCCGCTGTGTGGGCAAGTTCGTCTACGACAAGGGCCTGACGGACAAGACCCGCCTTACCATTGAGACCCTGGCGGGGGTCAAGAGGCTGGAGCTCCGGGTGGAGGACGGCCTGGTCTCGGCGGTGACGGTGGACATGGGCGTGCCGGAGCCGGGGGAAAACCGCGTGTTGACGGTACAGGGAAAATCCTATACAATAACACCGGTATCCATGGGAAACCCTCACGCCGTCACCTATCTGGAGGGCATCGACAGCCTGGACCTGGCCCAGATCGGCCCGGACTTTGAGTGCCACCCCAGCTTCCCCAACCGGACCAACACGGAGTTCGTGGAGGTGCTGGACCGCACCCACCTGCGCATGCGGGTGTGGGAGCGGGGGAGCGGGGAGACCCTGGCCTGCGGCACCGGGGCCTGCGCGGTGCTGGTGGCCTCGGTCCTGGGCGGCCTGGCAGACCGGGAGGCCACCGTCCGCCTCCGGGGCGGCGACCTGGCCATCCGCTGGGACGAGGCCGACGGACACGTGTACATGACCGGGCCCGCGGTGACGGTGTTTGAGGGCGAACTGCTGTAAAGGAGGAGTCAACGGTGGCTCATATCAATCAGAATTTTACCAAGCTCCCCGGCGGCTATCTCTTCCCGGAGATCGGCCGGCGGGTCAGGGCCTTCTCGGCGGAGGGCACCTCCATGCCCCTCATCCGCCTGGGCATTGGGGACGTGACGCTGCCCCTGGCCCTGGTGGTGGTGGAGGCGCTCCACAGGGCCTCGGAGGAGATGGGGCACAAGGAGACCTTCCGGGGCTACTGTGAGGAGACCTGCGGGGCCTACGATTTCCTGCGCTTCGCCATCCGGGACTCCTATCTGGCCCGGGGCGTCCAGGTCTCGGACGAAGAGATTTTTGTGTCCGACGGCGCCAAGAGCGACTGCGGCAACATCGGGGACATCTTCTCGGTGGACAACGTGGTGGCGGTGTGCGACCCGGTGTACCCGGTGTATGTGGACACCAACGCCATGGCCGGCCGGGCGGGGGATTACGACGGGGAGAAGTGGACCAATCTGGTCTACCTGCCCTGCACGGCGGAGAACGGCTTCTTCCCCAGCCTGCCGGAGGGGCGGGTGCCCGACCTCATCTACATCTGCTCCCCCAACAACCCCACCGGCGCCGCCGCCACCCGGGAGCAGCTGAAGGTGTGGGTGGACTACGCCAACGCCCACGGCAGCGTCATCCTCTACGACAGCGCCTACGAGGCCTTTATCACCCAGCCGGGCATCCCCCACTCCATCTATGAGGTGGAGGGGGCCCGGACCTGTGCCATCGAGTTCCGCTCCTTCTCCAAGACCGCCGGGTTCACCGGCGTGCGCTGCGCCTACACCGTGGTGCCCAAGGACCTGGTGCGGGAAGGGGCCAGCCTCAACGCCATGTGGAACCGCCGCCAGGGCACCAAGTTCAACGGCGTGTCCTATATGGTCCAGCGGGCCGCCGAGGCCACCTTCACCCCCGAGGGGCAGAAGCAGATCCGGCAGAACATCGACTACTACCTGAACAACGCCCGGGTCATCCGGGAGGGCCTCTCCGCCGCCGGGCTGACGGTGTACGGCGGGGTCAACGCCCCGTATATCTGGGCCCGGACGCCGGAGGGCGAGGGCTCCTGGGCCTTCTTTGACAAGCTCCTCCACCAGGCCTGCGTGGTCACCACGCCGGGGGCGGGCTTCGGCCCCTCGGGAGAGGGGTATATCCGCCTCACCGCCTTCGGCGACGCGGCGGCCACGGCCGAGGCCGTGGAGCGCATCAAAAATATCCTGTAACGGAACGCGCAATGGGGTGCGGTCCGCCCTGCCGGCCCGGCCGGCGGTGCGGGGCGCACCCTGTTTTTACAAACACCCAGAGAGGGGCGAGACAACATGTTGGAAACCAGAAGAGAGGGCGGCGTGCGGCGGGGCCTCTACGACCCTGCCTTTGAGCACGACGCCTGCGGCATCGGCGCGGTGGTGGACATCCACGGCCGCAAATCCCACCAGACGGTGGACGACGCGCTGAAGATCGTGGAAAAGCTGGAGCACCGGGCGGGCAAGGACGCCGAGGGCAAGACCGGCGACGGCGTGGGCATCCTGGTCCAGGTCTCCCACACCTTCTTCACCAAGGCCGTGCGGGACCTGGGCTTCTCCCTGGGGGAGGAGCGGGACTACGGCGTGGGCATGTTCTTCTTCCCCCAGGACACCCTGAAGCGGGGCCAGGCCAAGAA
>DVHW01000082.1 GCA_018711785.1 Candidatus Galloscillospira excrementavium | reverse complement strand
CCGGCGCAAGGTGCGCCGGACCCGCGCCCGTTGCATTTTCCGCGCCGTTCTGGTACACTGAAAGCACTTTTCCCCGGGAGGCACGCCATGAAACGACTTCTCTCCGCGGCCCTGGCCGGCCTGCTTCTGTGTACCCTGGCGGGCTGCGGCCTCCTCTCCCCCGCGCCCCAGCGGCGGGAGGTGGCCTATCTGGACCTGTTTGACACCGTGACCACCCTCGTGGCCTACACCGATGACGAGGACGAGTTCACCCGCACGGCGGAGCTGGCCCACGAGCTGCTGCTGGAATACCACCGGCTCTACGACATCTACAACGACTACGAGGGCCTCAACAACCTCAAGACCGTCAACGACCACGCCGGCGTGGCCCCAGTGGAGGTGGATGAAAAAATCATCGCCCTGCTGCAGCAGGCCAAAGAGTACTACGACCTCACCGGCGGCCGGGTGAACGTGGCCATGGGCAGCGTCCTCTCCCTCTGGCACCAGTACCGGGAGGAGGGCCTGGCCGACCCGGAGGGGGCCCAGGTGCCCCCGGCGGCGGCGCTGGAGGCGGCGGCGGAGCACATGGACATCGGCGAGATCGTCATTGACGAGGCCGCCTCCACCGTCTACCTGGCCGACCCGGAGCTGCGGCTGGACGTGGGGGCCATCGCCAAGGGCTACGCCACGGAGCAGGCGGCCCTGGCCCTGGAGGAGGCGGGGGTGGACTCCCTCCTGCTCAGCGTGGGGGGCAACATCCGGGCCATCGGTTCCCCCCAGGGGGAGGACTCGGCCTGGCGCATTGGCGTCCAGGACCCGGCGGGCACCGCCCAGGACTACCTGTGGGCCCTGGACCTGACCGGCGCCTCCCTGGTGACCAGCGGCAGCTACCAGCGTTACTACACCGTGGACGGGGTGCGCTACCACCACATCATCGACCCGGAGACCCTCTTCCCCGCCGACTACTTCGACTCGGTCACCATCTACACCCGGGACTCCGGCCTGGCCGACGCCCTGTCCACCGCCCTGTTCTGCCTGCCCTATGAGGAGGGACTGGCCCTCGTGGAATCCCTGGAGGGCACCGAGGCCCTGTGGGTGGACACCGGCGGCACGGTGCGCACCAGCGGGGGCTTCCCGGAAAATCTGCTCGGCTGACGCCGCCAAAAACAGCAAACGGGCCCGCCGCGCAGCCGCGCGGCGGGCCTCTCTTCTTTTCTCGGCAGCATCCGGGCTTGAGGGCGCCCGGGTCCTCTGCGCCTAGGCGCAGCAGCACTCACACTTCAGAAACTTCTTCAGCAGCTTCCGCACGCCGAAGGCACAGGGGAAGAGGACGATGCAGTACAGCAGGAGAACGCCGATGTCCGCCACAGCGAACGTGAGGTTCCTTTCGAGCCAACGAATGGCCCCCAGCCAGTACAGCAGGTCGTACAGCCGCCAGTAGGCCCACGTCACCGCCGCCAGGCTCACCGCCAGGAGAAAATAGTGCATCCGCCTGTTGCCGTAAAACATGCCGCGCCCTCCCTCTCCGCTCTGTATTGCAGTCCCATTGGTCTACACTTTGTATTCTGATTGTATCATGGCCCCTCTCCCCCGTCAAGGCGGCGCCCTCCCTTGATTTTCCCGCCCCGGCAGTATATAATGGCACAGATATCCGCCCCCGCGGCACTCTCTGGTGAAAAGGAGCTTCGTGATGGAAAAGACCTTTATCCCCCAGGGGTACGCCCCCTGTCTCAACCTGTACGACACCCAGAAGGCCATCGGCCTTCTGAAGCGGCTGTTTGAGGACAACCTCTGCGGCGCCCTCCACCTGCGCCGGGTCTCCGCCCCCCTGTTCGTGGAGGCCAGCACCGGCCTGAACGACGACCTGAACGGCGTGGAGCGGCCGGTGTCCTTCGACATCCCCGCCGCCGGGCGGGACGCCCAGGTGGTCCACTCCCTGGCCAAGTGGAAGCGCATGGCCCTCTACCGCTACCAGTTCTCGGTGGGAGAGGGGCTCTACACCGACATGAACGCCATCCGGCGGGATGAGCTGCCCGACAACCTCCACTCGGTGTACGTGGACCAGTGGGACTGGGAGAAGGTCATCGCCCCCCGGGACCGGAATTTGGACTACCTGAAGGACACCGTCCGGGCCATTGTGGGCTGTGTCTGCCGCACCCAGGAGACCCTGCGCTCGGTCTTCCCCCAGCTCACCGCCCTGCCGGTCGTGGAGGAGGCGGTCAGCTTCGTCACCGCCCAGGAGCTGGAGGACCGCTGGCCCGACCTGACGGCTAAAGAGCGGGAGGATGCCTGGGTAAAGGATCACCACACCACCTTCCTCATCGGCATCGGCGGCGCCCTCAAGTCGGGCAAGCCCCACGACGGCCGGGCCCCGGACTACGACGACTGGACGATGAACGGAGACCTCCTGCTGTGGAACAGCGTGCTGGGCCGGGCCTTTGAGCTCTCCTCCATGGGCATCCGGGTCTCCCCGGAGTCTTTGGACCGGCAGCTCACCCTCGCCGGCTGCGACAGCCGCCGCGCCCTCCCCTTCCACAAGCTGCTGCTGGAGGGCAAGCTGCCCCTCACCATCGGCGGCGGCATCGGCCAGTCCCGCCTGTCCATGTTCCTCCTGGGCAAGGCCCACATCGGGGAGGTGCAGGCCAGCGTTTGGGACGACGAGACCATTCAGGCCTGCCAGAACGCCGGTGTCATCCTGCTCTGAAGCCCCGATGGGCCTTGCCCAGGACCGCGCCAAGTGGCGCGCACAAGCGGTTTGGCCTTCGGCCAAACCCTTGCCGCAGGGGCAACTCACTTGCCCCGAGGATGTCAAAGCAAGGGGTCCCCGCGGGACTCGTCCTGCGGGGCACAAGGCCCACATCGGGGAGGTGCAGGCCAGCGTGTGGGACGACGAAACCATCCGGGCCTGCCAGAACGCCGGCGTCATCCTGCTCTGAACGCCGGACGTTCCCCGGCCATTCTGTCATCAAAAGGAGCTCTTTCTATGGACAAACCCGTTCTTGTCGTCATGGCTGCCGGCATGGGCAGCCGGTACGGCGGCCTGAAGCAGCTGGACCCCGTGGGGCCCCA
>DVHW01000081.1 GCA_018711785.1 Candidatus Galloscillospira excrementavium | reverse complement strand
GGTCCGGCGCACCTTGCGCCGGACCCGCGCCCGGAAGAGGCGGACGGGGAGAGGGGTCAGCCCAGCCTGCGGGTGAAGTCGGCCATGACCTCGGAGATCTTGATCTGCTGGGGGCAGACCCGCTCACAGCTGCGGCAGCCCACGCAGGCGCTGGGCCACTTGTCCCTGCTGAGGGCAGAGAGGGCCATGGGGGCGATGAAGGCTCCGCTGCCGGTGAAGGCGTGCTCATTGTACAGCGAGAGCAGGGTGGGGATGTCCAGCCCCTGGGGGCAGTGGCTCACGCAGTAGTGGCAGGCCGTGCAGGGCACCGAGGTCCGCCCCGCCATGCGCCGGGCCAGAGAGAGCAGGGCCTCCATCTCCCGGCTGTCCAGGGGCTTGGGGTCGTCAAAGGTGGCGATGTTGGCCTGGAGCTGCTCCAGGTTGGACATGCCGGAGAGGACCACCGTGACGTCCAGGCTCTGGAGGAAGCGGAAGGCCCAGGCGGGGATGGTCTCGTCGGGCCGGAGGGCCCTCAGCTCGGCCGCGTCCGCCTCGTCCAGCCTGGCCAGCCGGCCGCCCCGGAGGGGCTCCATGACCCAGACAGGGATGTGGTACTCCTTCAGCAGCTCCACCTTGGCCTTGGCGTCCTGGAACTCCCAGTCCAGCCAGTTGAGCTGGATCTGGCAGAACTCCATGTCCTTGCCGTAGGCCTCCAGGAAGCGGCGCATCACCGGCAGGCTGCCGTGGGCGGAGAAGCCCAGATGCCGGATGCGGCCGTTCCTCTTCTGCTCCGTCAGGTAGGAGTAGGTGCCGTACTTCTCGTCGTCCAGATAGGCGTCGATGTTCATCTCACACACGTTGTGGAAGAGGTAGAAGTCAAAGTAGTCCACCTGGCACTTGCGCAGCTGTTCCTCGAAGATCTCCTCCGCCTTGCCCATGTTGGACAGGTCGTAGCCCGGGAACTTGGTGGCCAGATAGAAGCTCTCGCGGGGGTAGTGGGACAGGACCCCGCCCAGCACGGTCTCGGAGTGGCCGTCGTGGTAGCCCCAGGCGGTGTCGTAGTAGTTGACGCCGTGGGCCATGGCGTAGGCCACCATCTCCTCGGTGGCGGCCTGGTCGATGCAGGCGTCGTTGCCGTCCACCACGGGCAGGCGCATGGCGCCCAGGCCCAGGGCGGAGAGCTTCAGGTCCTGAAAATTCTTGTAGGTCATGGTAATTGTCTCTCTTTCTCCAGATATATGGTGGGGTGCGGGTCAGGCCTTGGCGGCCTCGTCGATGCAGCGCAGGGCGTTCAGGCTCCGGGGGTAGCCGATGTAGGGCAGGCACTGGGAGACCACGTCGATGAGGAACTCCCTGTCGTTGCCCATGCGGAAGTTGCCGGCTGCGTGGCTGGTGAGCTGGGGCTCACAGCCCCCCTGGGCGGCCAGGAAGCAGAAGGTGATGAGCTCCCGCCGCCGCAGGTCCAGCCCCCTCCGGGTGTAGTAGTCCCCGAAGCAGTTGCCGGCCAGCCAGCGGTTGATGTGCCGCCGGTCCTCCGGGCCGCTGTCCTGGAAGCCGCGCATCCCGTCGCCGAAGATGTCCACCTGGGCCTGGTTGCCCAGCTCCACCCGGTTTTCCAGGGTGGTGGTCTCGCCGGGCTCCAGGGGGAGGGACACTCCCCGGGCGGCGAGGACGTCATTGGTCACCTCCAGGAAGGGGAAGACCCGGCCGATGCCCAGATAGGCTGCGGCTTGATAGACGGTCTCCTTGACCTCCGCGGGGCTCAGGCCGCTGTCCAGGGCCTGGGGGAGGCAGCGGCGAAAGACCTCCAGCCCCTGGCAGCCCAGCAGAGCGGCCAGAATGGCCAGCGAGCGGGTGGAGGGGTCCAGCTTGCTCTGGGGCACCACGTCTTGGGTGAGAAAGGCGTGGAACCGGGCGGAAAATTCCGGGTCGGTCTCCGCGAAGGGGGAGGGGGTGTGGGCCGTGTCGGACATGGTGGGGCCTCCTTTTTGCTGTTTGGATACAGCTTACAACCTGGAGTATACTCCAAGTCAAGCCCTTTTTGCAAAAAATCCGAAAAAGGGCGGGTGAGCGCCGCCGCCCTTGTGCGCCGGGCACAGGGGAGAGGAAAGATTCTCCAATCCCAAAGAAAAGATTTACATAACACCAGACTTTGTGTTACAATGCATTCGCCTGTATTCGGCAGGACTCTGCCGTATCGCATGGAGGCAGACCACAGAGGGAGAAAGGAAAACCGTGGCAGACAGACACAGAATCGGACAAAAACTGACGGCGGCGGCGCTGGCGGCGGCGCTGCTGCTGCCCCAGACCCTGGCCGTGCGGGCGGCGGAGGGGACGAGCGGCTTTGCCGACGTGGCGGAGGACGCGTGGTACGCGGAGGCGGTGCTCTACTGCCAGGCGAGCGGGCTCATGTCGGGCACCACGGCCACCACCTTCGCCCCGGAGGCCACCCTGAACCGGGCCATGGCGGCGGAGATCCTCTACAACCTGGCCGGCCGGCCGGAGACCGCCTTCCAGGAGGGGTTCTCCGACCTGGGCAGCGAGGCGTGGTACGCCTCGTCGGTGTCCTGGGCGGTGGAGCAGGGCCTGCTGGGGGGCTACGGCGGCGGTGTGGTGGGCCCGGAGCGGCCCATCACCCGGGAGCAGATGGCGGTTTTGTTCTGGCGCTACCTGGAGCAGCCGGAGAGCGAGGGGGCGGAGATCCCCTTTGAGGACGCCGAGACTATCTCCGAGTGGGCGGTGGACGCGGTGAACTGGGCCTACAGCCAGGGGATCCTCACCGGAAAGGACGGCGGGGTCTTTGACCCGGCGGGCCAGACCCGGCGCAGCGAGGCGGCGGCCATGCTGATGCGCCTGGCGCCCCTGCTGGAGTCGCCGGAAGAGCCGGAGGAGCCGGAGGAACCGGAAGAGCCGGAGCTCCCGTCTGAGCCTGAGAGCCCGGAACTGCCGGAGGAGCCGGGCGCGGAGACCGATCCGGACGACCCCGGCGGGAGCGAAGCGCCGGGCGGCGGGACCACCTCCCCCATCCGGCCGGGCTGGGAGAGCGTCCCCCTCAACGAGTATGACCGGACCGCCTTTGCGGTGGTGGACGGCTTCCTGACCTACACCGGCGGGAATGCGGCCAGCCACGTGGGCATCGATGTCTCGGCCTACCAGTACGACATCGACTGGGAGCGGGTGGCCGCGGCCGGGGTGGAGTTTGCCATCATCCGGGCCGGCTACCGGGGCTACACCCAGGGGGGCATCTACCAGGACAGCACCTTCCTGGCCAATATCGAGGGCGCGCTGGCCAACGGCATCCAGGTGGGCGTCTACTTCTTCTCCCAGGCGGTGACCGAGCAGGAGGCTGTGGAGGAGGCGCTGTGGACCATCTCCTGGATCCAGGACTACGACATCACCTACCCGGTGGTCTTTGACTGGGAGCGGGTGGACTCCAGCCTCTCCCGCACCCGGGATGTGGACATGGCCACCATCACCGCCTGCGCCCGTGCCTTCTGCGAGGTGGTGGAGGCGGCGGGGTATACCCCCATGACCTACGGCAGCCCGAACAAGATCGGTGAGGACCTGGACCTGTCCCAGCTGACCGACTACCCCTTCTGGCTGGCCCACTACACCACGGGCTGGGCCCCCAGCAGCTTCCCCTACTACTACCAGATGTGGCAGTACAGCAGCAACGGGCAGGTGGACGGCATCGAGGGCCGGGTGGACCTGAACATCTGCCTGACCGACTGGTGACTACATACCTTCCTTTAATAGAACACGAAGGGCGGCGGCCGCTGGGGCCGCCGCCCTTTTTCCGCCCGTTCGGCGGAGGAGAATTGTTACCCTTTTTTTATCGGATTTTAAGGACTGGGGGAAGCGGGTATGCTACAATACCAGAAGAACCACAACAGAGGGAGGCGCTGGATTTGGGCTGGTATATCGCGGCGGGGATCGCGGGGCTGCTGGTGGCGGCGGCCGTGGTCATGATGGTATTTTTCAAGCTGACAGCGGGCCGCCGGGACGGCTGGCGGAAGCCGGAGGAGCAGCTGTGCGGGGCGGGCCCCCGGCGGGCCCTCTTTCTCTACCAGCCCTCCAACGGGGGGCACAACGCCGCCCAGGCCCAGGCGCTGGCCGGATTTCTGGCCGGCATGGGCTACGCGGTCACGGTGAACTACCCCTCCCCGCAGCTGGACTACGACCCGGCGGAGTACGACCTGCTGGTCTTTTCCTCCCCGGTCTACATCGGCGAGACAGCCAAGCCCCTGCGGGATTATCTGGCGGGGAGCCGTTTTACCGGAAAACCGGTGCTCCTGTACGTGACGGGGCTGCTGAAGGAGCAGCCGGAGCTCACCGCGCTGGAGGCGCTGGTCCCCCCGGGGAACCAGGTGAGTGCCATCAAGGTGAAGAGCACCGAGACCGGCCGCCTGCTGGATTTTGCCCGGCAGGCGCTGGCCTGACCCCATCCCGGCCGGAGACAGAGAGGCTCCGCCGGCAAGTCGTCCCTCCGCGTCGCCCTTCGGGGCATAGCGGGGGGACGTCCCGCATATACATGCTCCAGTGACCCCACCTGAGAAACGCGGGAGTGTGTATGGATATGCAGATGGAGTGGAGTGAGAACCGGGCGCTGCTGCGGGGGACGGCGGCGGGGACGCCGGAAGTCTCCCATGAAAACCACGGCGTGCGCTACTGGACCTTCCCCCTGGCGGTGCGCCGGCTCTCCGGGCGGGAGGACCGGCTCAATATCATCGCGGCGGAGCCCCTGCTGGCGCGGTGCCCGGTGCGCCCCGGAGAGGAGCTGGAGGTGGAGGGGGAGGTCCGCTCCTTCAACAATAAAAGCGGCCGGGGCAGCCGCCTGGTCATCACCCTCTACGCCCGCCGGCTCGCCCCGGGAGAGGGGGAGCACTGCAACGAGCTGCATCTGGCGGGGGTGCTGTGCAAGCCCCCCATCCTCCGCCGTACCCCCCTGGGCCGGGAGATCTGTGATCTGATGCTGGCGGTGAACCGGCGGTACGGCCGGGCGGACTACCTGCCCTGCATTGCCTGGGGCGCCCTGGCCGAGGCGTGCGGCGCGCGGTCCGTGGGGGACGGCCTGCGGCTGGCCGGGCGGCTCCAGAGCCGGGTCTACACCAAGCTGGTGGAGGGGGAGAGCCAGGAGCGCACCGCCTTCGAGGTGTCGGTGATGCGGCTGATTGAGCCGGAGGAGGAGCGGGCGGAGGCGGCTTTTTCCCCTCGCTGGGCCCGGCAGAAGAGCGAGTAAATACAGAGAGGGCGGGACGAAGGTCCCGCCCTCTCTGTTTTCGCCAAATCCAGGCGAAAAAATTTTATATATCAGTGGAGAAATTTCTCTTGACGGCCTGGCAGATTTCGATATAATGGGGGTAGAGTTTCACAAAACAAGATATAGTTTCATAATATGAAACAAAAGGAGAAGATGGAGCCATGAATACGGTTATTGAGCAGTTCTCCCGCATCGGCATTGTCCCCGTCATCGCCATCGACGACGCGGAGAAGGCGGTACCCCTGGCCAAGGCGCTGGTGGCCGGCGGACTGCCCGCCGCTGAGGTCACCTTCCGCACCGCCGCCGGCGAGGAGGCCATCCGCCGCATCGCCACGGAGGTGCCCGACATGCTGGTGGGCGCCGGCACGGTGCTCACCACCGACCA
Organism: Candidatus Galloscillospira excrementavium; assembly: GCA_018711785.1. GTDB lineage: Bacteria > Bacillota > Clostridia > Oscillospirales > Oscillospiraceae > Galloscillospira_A > Galloscillospira_A excrementavium. The sequence goes on along the minus strand of DVHW01000081.1, from coordinate 2,699 downwards.
GGCCGACCGGGCCATCGCCGCCGGGGCTCAGTTCATCGTCAGCCCGGGCTTCAACCCCGCAGTCACCCGCTATGTCATCGACAAGGGCGTGCCCATGATGCCCGGCACCGCCACCCCCGGCGAGATGGAGCAGGCCATGAGCATGGGGCTGGACGTGGTGAAGTTCTTCCCCGCGGAGCAGAACGGCGGCGTGGCCAAGCTGAAGGCCCTGGCCGGCCCCTATACCACCCTGCGCTGGATGCCTACCGGCGGGGTGAACACCAAGAACCTGATGGACTACCTGAGCTTTGACAAGATCGTGGCCTGCGGCGGCACCTGGATGGTGAAGAAGGACTTGATCGAGGGCGAGCGGTGGGACGAGATTACCCGCATCTGCCGGGAGGCGGTCCAGACCATGCTGGGCTTTGAGCTGAAGCACGTGGGCATCAACTGCGCCGACGAGGCCGAGGCCGAAAAGACTGCCAAGACCTTCTGCGCCCTGTTCGGCCTGGAGTATAAGCCGGGCAACTCCTCTGTTTTTGCCGGCAGCGCGGTGGAGTGCATGAAGAGCCCCTACCTGGGCAAGTACGGCCACATCGCCATCGGCACCAACAGCGTGGACCGGGCCATGTACCACCTGGGCCTCCAGGGCGTGACCTTCAACGAGTCCACCCGCAAGACCGACGGCAAGGGCAAGACCAAGGCCATCTATCTGGACGGCGAGGTGGGCGGATTCGCTGTCCACCTGGTGCAGAAGTAACTCCCGGCCCTTTATAGAAGTACAAGAACCCGACAGAAGAAACCAACGGACAGATTTGAGGAGGAACGATCATGGCGAAAGTCATCACCTTCGGCGAACTGATGGTCCGCCTGCAGCCCTATAACTACGAGCGCTTTGTCCAGGCCGACCACCTGGAGTTCACCTTCGGCGGCGGGGAGGCCAACGTGGCGGTCTCCCTAGCCAACTACGGGGTGGACACGGCCTATGTCACCAAGCTCCCCGCCCACGCCATCGGCCAGGCGGCGGTCAACTCCCTGCGGCGGTACGGCGTGGACACCAGCAAGATCGTCCGCGGCGGCGACCGCGTGGGCATCTACTACAACGAGAAGGGCGCCTCCCAGCGGGGCAGCGTGTGCATCTACGACCGGGCCCACTCGGCCATCCAGGAGTCGGACCCCAGCGACTTTGACTGGGACAAGATCTTCGAGGGCGCGGAGTGGTTCCACTTCACCGGCATCACCCCGGCCCTGGGCCCCAACCTGGTGGAGGCCTGCCGCCAGGCCTGCAAGGCCGCCAAGGCCCGCGGCATCAAGATCTCCTGCGACCTGAACTACCGGGGCAAGCTGTGGACCCGCCAGCAGGCCCGGGAGGCCATGACCGACCTGTGCCAGTACGTGGACGTGTGCATCTCCAACGAGGAGGACGCCAAGGACGTGTTCGGCATCGAGGCCGAGGCCACCGACATCACCGCCGGGACCCTGAACCACGAGGGCTACAAGTCCGTGGCCAAGCAGCTGGCCGACAAGTTCGGGTTCGAGAAGGTGGCCATCACCCTGCGGGAGAGCCACTCCGCCTTTGATAACGGCTGGAGCGCCATGCTCTACGACGTGGCCAGCGGCGAGTACTGCTTCTCCAAGAAGTACGACCTGCACATCGTGGACCGCGTGGGCGGCGGCGACAGCTTCGGCGGCGGCCTCATCTACTCCCTCCTCAGCGGCAAGTCCACCCAGGAGGCGGTGGAGTTCGCCGTGGCGGCCTCCGCGCTCAAGCACTCCATCGAGGGCGACTACAACATGGTCACCGTGGCCGAGGTGGAGAAGCTGGCGGGCGGCGACGGCTCCGGCCGCATCCAGCGGTAAGATGGCCGAGGCATCCGTCCAGAGCGTGGAGCGCGCCTTCGCGCTGCTGGAGCGGCTCTCCGCCCGCCCCCAGGGGGTGGGCCTGGTGGAGCTGTCCGAGCTGACGGGGCTCCACAAGAGCACCACCCACCGGCTCCTGGCCTGTCTGGGCGCCATGGGGTATGTGGTCAAGGACAGCCAGAGCGGCCGCTACCGCCTGACCTATAAGCTCCTGGAGCTCTCCAACGCCATGCTGGAGGATATGGATGTGCTCTCGGTGGCCAAGCCCCACCTGGACCAGCTCTCCCAGCGCACGGGAGAGACCGTGCACCTGATGGTCCCCGAGGGGACCCAGGGGGTGTACATCTACAAGAGCGACGTCACCGGCCAGGGGCAGATGCGCTCCAAGGTGGGCCTCCAGGTGCCCCTGGTGGTCACCGCCGCCGGGAAGGCCATGCTGGCCACGGGGAGTGACGAGGAGGCCCGGCGGGTGTGGGCGCAGTCCGACCACACCCCGCTGACTGAGCACACCATCACCGACGAGGCGGCCTTCCTGGCCGACCTCGCCCGGGCCCGGGCCGACGGCTGGGCGGTGGACGACGAGGAGAACGAGCTGGGCGTGCGCTGTGTGGGCGCCGCTGTGCCCGACTACCGGGGCCGCGCTGTGGCCGCCATGAGCATCTCGGCCAACGCGGCCCGGATGACGCCTCAGCGGGTGGCCGAGCTGGCCGGACAGCTCCTGGCCTGCCGGGACAGTATCTGCCAGGACCTGGGGCTGCGCCCGGGCCCCATCTGATTTCATGCTTTTTCCTTTTGCAGGGAGGCCCCCAACTCCGCTGCGTTTCCTGCGTATTGACGCATAGACGTGAAAATGCCCCGCC
>DVHW01000080.1 GCA_018711785.1 Candidatus Galloscillospira excrementavium | reverse complement strand
TTCTATCGGGGCGGTTTTGTGATATACTGAGAGCCAACTGCGGACAAAGGAGCGCGAGCAAGGAATGAGGACACAAAAACCCCGCCCGGAGGGGCGGGAGGCGGAGGCCGACGGCATCATCGAGGGCCGCAACGCGGTCATCGAGGCCCTGCGCTCCGGCGCGGCCATCGACAAGATCTTTCTGGCCCGGGGGGAGACCGATTCCGCCCTGGGCCACATCGCCGCCGCGGCCCGGGAGAAGGGTATCGTGGTGGTGGAGTGCGACCGGCACAAGCTGGACCACATGAGCCGCACCCACTCCCACCAGGGGGTCATCGCCGTGGCCGCCGTGCGGGAGTACGCCAGCGTGGAGGACATCCTCGCCGCCGCCCGGGAGAAGGGGGAGCCCCCCCTCATCGTGGTGTGCGACGAGCTCAGCGACCCCCACAACCTGGGGGCGGTCATCCGCACCGCCGAGTGCGCCGGGGCCCACGGGGTCATCATCCCCAAGCGCCGCTCCGCCGGACTGACCGCCGTGGTGGCCAAGACCTCCGCCGGGGCGGTGAGCCACGTGCCCGTGGCCCGGGTGCCCAACCTGACCGCCCTGCTGAAAGAGCTCAAAGGGGAGGGTATCTGGGTCTTCGGCGCCGAGGCCGACGGGGACACCCCCCTCTACCAGGCCGACCTGAAGGGGCCGGCGGCCATCGTCATCGGCTCTGAGGGGAACGGCATGGGCCGCCTGGTGGCCGAGCAGTGTGACTTCAAAGTCAGTATCCCTATGAAGGGGAAGATCAACTCCCTCAACGCCAGCGCCGCCGCGGCCATCCTGCTCTACGAGGCGGTGCGCCAGCGCCTGGGGTCCTGAACAGCCCTTTTGGGCGGACACGCTCAGGCGTCAGACTTGCTCTTGACCGATATATTCCGGAAAAAGGAGACATCCCCCTATGGCGAAGGGCCGGGACGAGGAACTGAATAAAGGGACATCCGGCCCGGAGGAGTTCACCCTGGAGGAGATCCTGGCCGAGTTCGGCGGGGGCAGCGCCCGCCGCTCCGCCGGAAAGGACGGGGCGGAGATCCCCGCCCCGCCCCGCCGCCCCCGGACAGGGGACGGCCGGCGGGACAATGTGGTGGAATTTCCCGCTCCCCGGGCCGGCGCGAGGGGGCAGGCGGAGACCGCAGCGCCCCGGACCCCCTCCGGCGCTCCTCCAAAAGAGCGCCCGGACCGACCGGCGGAGGACCGGGAGGCTCCGAGCGGGCGGCGGGTGCGGCCAGCCCAGGCGGCGCCGGACTCCGCCCCGTCCCGGGTCTCCTCCGGTGCTTTCCGCAAAAAAGAGGACCCGATCCCCCCGACAGAAGACCGGGCAGCCCCGCTCCGCCCGGCGGAAGGGGCGGAGAACCCCCGGAAGGGCCGGCGGGAGTCCCCCCCGGCCGCCCGGGAGGGGGCCGGGAACGGCGCCCCGGAGGAGAAACCGGGCGAAAAAGTGGTGGACTTCCCGGGGGAGGAGGAGACCACCTTCTTCGCCGAGAAGCTCAACGCCCTGCGGAAAAGGGCGGACGAGTACGCCGAGCACATGTTCGAGCAGGAGGGCATCGAGTCGGACCCGGAGGTCCGCCGGGCGGAGAAGTACATCCCCGGCGTGGACGAGGAGCCCACCGCCCCCCTCCGGGAGCGGCCGCCCCGCCGGCTGCCCCGGCCCGCCCCCGACCTGAGCGCCGATGAGCTCTACCGCCGCTACCACAGCGGCCTGAAGCTCCTGCGGCTGCGGGCGGTGCTGGTGATCTTGCTGGCGGTGCCCATGCTCTACCTGACCCTGTGGAGCTACTCCGGCGCGCCCCTCCCCGGGGCGCTGGCCGAATCCTATTCCCTCCAGCTCTATGTCCTGGCCGGCCTGCTGGGGGCGGCCATGCTGCTGGGGGTGGACCAGCTGCTGCTGGGCCTGCTGGGGATGCTCCGGCTCAAGATGGGCCTGGACAGCCTGACTGCCCTGGCGTGCATCGCCACCCTGGCCGACACCCTGACAGTGGAGCGCCTCTCCCCCCGGGACGGGCAGCTGCCCTGCTGCGCGGTGTGCGTCCTGGGCCTGGGGCTCCAGATGTGGGGGGCCTACCTGAAGCGGAAGGGCCAGCGGCTCACCTGCCGCACCGCCGCCGCGGCCCACGACCCCTACCTCGTCACCCTGGACGAGGGCAAGTGGAGCGGCCGGGACACCTATACCAAGTGGTCCGGCGAGAGCGCCGGCTTCGGCAGCCAGATCCAGGCCGACGACGGGGCGGAGCGCATCTTCCACGTGGCGGCCCCCCTGCTCCTCATCGCCTGCCTGCTCTTCTCCGTGCTGGCCTCCATTGGCCGGGAGCGGCCGGGCTACCTGCTCTGGTGCTTCTCCACCACCCTGACCGCGGCGTCCACCTTCTCGGGCAGCCTCTGCTTCGGCATCCCCTGGAACGCCCTGGCCCGGCGGCTGGGCAAGTGCGGCGCCGCCCTGGCCGGGTGGGACGGGGCGGCGGGCACCGCGGGAGCGGCCAGCATCCTCCTCACCGACACCGACCTCTTTCCCCCGGGCTCGGTGGCCATGAACGGCATCAAGGTCTTCGGGGATTTCTCGGTGGAGAAGGTGGTGGGCTACGCCGCCACCCTCATCCGGGCCTCTGGCAGCGGGCTGGACAAGGTGTTCCACGACCTGCTCCGCACCCAGGGGGCCATCTACCGCCGGTGCGACGGCTTCCAGTACCACGAGGGGGGCGGCGTGTCCGCCGTCATCCGGAACGAAGCTGTGCTGGTGGGCAGCGCGGCCTTCATGCACCTGATGGACATCCCCCTGCCCCGGGGGCTGAACGTGAAAAACGCGGTGTTCTGCGCCATCGACGGGGACCTGGCGGGCATATTCGCCCTGAACTACTCCCTCCACGCCGCGGTGCGGCCCTCCCTCAACGCCCTCATCCGCAACCGGGTGAAGCCGGTGCTGGTCACCCGGGACTTCAACCTGACCCCGGCCATGCTCCGCCAAAGGTTCAAGCTGCCGGTGGAGAAGATGGAGTACCCCCCCGTGGAGCGGCGGGTGGAGCTGAGCGGGCCGGACCAGGACCACAGCGTGGTGCTCACCGCCGTGCTGTGCCGGGAGGGGCTCTTCCCCTTCTCCGAGGCGGTGGTGGGGGCCCAGCGGCTGCGGCTGGCGGTGCGCCTCTCGGCGGCCATCACCGCCGTGGGCGGCGCGGTGGGGGCCCTGCTGGCCTTCTATCTCACCTTCGTGGAGGCCTACGCCTCCCTCTCCCCGGTGAACCTGTTGATTTTCCTCGTCATGTGGATGGTGCCCACCCTGCTCATCTCCGGCTGGGTGGACCGGTATTGAAGAAGCGACACAAACACGCCCTCCGGGGCCGCGCCTGCGGCCCCGGAGGGCGTGTTCAGTCCGTGCAGCCCAGGCGCTGGCGCACCGCGGTGCGGAAGGCCACCAGCTCCGGGTAGTCGTAGAAAAAGTTGAGCTTCTGCACCCAGACCTCGTCCCCCTCCTGCGGGGGATAGACTACGAAGTAGGTAAAGCTCTCGGCGATGTCCTCCGAGGGGGAGGTGGAGGCGTAGTCGGTGACAAAGTCGTCCTCGTGCCGGAGGAAGAAGTTGTAGCTGTCCGGATTGGCCAGCCGGTCGTCCAGGTACCCGGTCCAGAAGGCCTGGTAGAAGTCGTCCAGATAGGAGCCGGGCGCGGACACCATGCCCGCCTCGTTGTAGGTGTCGGTGGTCTGGCGGTCGGTGTAGGTGACCTGTTCGTCGTTGAGGGTGAGGTAGTGGCAGTACTCGTGGAGCACGGTCTCGGTGAACCACCCCTCGTCCTCCGCGTCGGCGGGGTCCACGGCGATCTCCCAGGTGCTCCCCCGGTAGTCCGAGGCGGTCACATAGGCCAACACGCCATCCTCCCCGTCAGTAAAGACGGTGAAGCGGTCGAAGTCCTCGTAGGCTCCCTCCGGGAGGATGGCCCGCATCCGCTCCCACAGGGCCAGGAAGTCCTCCTCCGTCCACGCTCCGGAGCCGGAGGGGGTGAAGCCGGGGTCGGGCCGGAGCTGCGCGCCGTCCTGGATGAGGTACCCGGCCAGGTAGGTCTCATTGTCGTCCCCATAGTCCCAGCTGCCGCCGTCCCCCAGGTACTGGACGGTATACCGCTCCAGCAGCCGGTTGATCTGCTCCCACAGATGGGTCTCCCGGGCGGATTTCTCGTAGACCCCCTCCTCCAGCCGGGCCTGGCGCAGGGGCAAGACCTGAGTCAGGAAGGCCCGTAGCCGGTCCCGCTGCTCGTCGGTGACCAGGTCCTTCAGCGCACCCAGCTGGGCGTCCAGGGCGGCATCCACCTCGGCCTCCTCTTGGGCGGAGAGGGTAGGGGACGGGCTGGCCCCGGCGGGGGCGGGGGGAGCGCAGGAGGCGCAGAGCAGGAGCAGCAGCGCCAGGAACAGGGGGGCGGTACGCAGGGACTTCATGGGCCACCTCCGGAGAGCGGGATCGTTTTTTCCATTGTAGCACCGGGGGCGGAGCGGTGCAAGGGGAGCGCGGCCGGCACCGAAAAAACGAAAAAAGACTTGCATTTCTCGAACAAATGTTGTATTCTATATTCGAACACAAGTTCTATTTCCGATGCGAGCCGGCGGACATCGCTGGCGGGAGCGTGAAAAATCCGGTTTATAGGACAATCGCAGGAATAGAATGACCCCAGAAGGAAAAAGGGGGCAGGCCGAATGGAGACCATCTATGTTCATCTGAATGCCAGAAAGATCCGCACCGGCACCCTGGCCAGCGGCGGGGCCTACGAGGAAACAGGGGAGTACTACGCCCTCATCCCCCGGCGCGCCGCGCCGGCAGGAGACCGGCCGGCGGGGAAGGTGCTGGACTTTGAGGCCTACCGCCAGAGACAGCCCCGCTCTGCCCCGCCAGAGCCGGAGTGGGAGGCGCCGGAGACCGAACCGGAGGACCATGGGGCGGCGGAGCTCGCCCAGGCCGGGGACCGCTCTGAGCGGCGGGCCCGCCGGTGGGGGCTGGCCCTGGACGCCTGCGCGACCTTTGCCATCCTGGCCATGACCGCGGCGGCCTGCGTGCGGTTCCTCCTCCTGTAAATAGGCGGTAAGAAAGAAAAAGTTCTTCCAAGTTCCGGGCGGGGCGCATTGCCTTGCCCGGAATTTTTTGTTATACTGGAGCTACTCCGAGAGAGGGAGGGAGCGAGATGCGCCGTGTGACCTGTAAGGACTGCCGGTATGTGTACGACTACGACAAGGACGACTTCTGTCCCCGCTGCGGCAGCTACAACCCGCCGGGAGACACCGGCAGCACCCGTCTGGAGCAGGAGCTGCTCTCCCGCTTTGGGGACGCCCGGCGCAACCAGACCCGGGCCAGGGAGCAGCAGGCCGAGCGCGCGGCGGAGGGGCGGCGGCACCTCCGGCGGCGCGGGACCTACGCCTCCGGCGGGCCGGCGGGACGGGTCCAGCAGACCCGCCGGCTGGCGGCCATCCTGGTGGTCCTGGTGATCGTGGCGGTGGTGGTCATAGCGGGGCTGCTGACCGCCCTGGACCTCTACCTGACGGCGGAGCGCGCCCCCGAGAACAGTCCCGCCGACGGCGCGACTGCGGCGACGGAGCAGCGGGTGGCCCAGGGGGAGCGCTTTGCCTACTACGACATGGAGTGCACGGCGGACGGCATGTGGCGGCTGGACGTGCCGGCGGGCGGCGGCACGGCGTCCTATCTGCTGGTGGACCTGTGGGTAGAGGGGGGCGGCGAGTACCTCCCGGAGCGGCAGTTCGCCGACCCGGTGCTGCGGCTGGACGGGGCGGAGATCACCGCCGCGGCCGACCGGAGCACCTCCTCCCGGCTGTCGGACTGGGGGGTATATGTCATCCAGCCCCGGGACACCATGTGGGAGGACCCCCTTTACGGCCAGCTGGTCTTTCCCCTGGCCGCCGGCGGGCCGGAGGGCGCGGACACGGCGGAGCTGGTGCTGGAGGAGCTGGACGGGGACGGGGCTTGCGCGGTGCGCAGCGTCGTCACCCTGGAGGTCCCCGCCGGGTAACAATACAGGGAAGTGACGGATTTTGCGCGGAGACAACATCGTACTCATCGGCATGCCCGGCTCGGGCAAGAGCACCGTGGGAGTGCTGCTGGCCAAGACCCTGGGCTACGGCTTTCTGGACACCGACCTGGTCCTCCAGCGGCGGGAGGGCGCCCTGCTCCAGGAGATCCTGGACCGGCGGGGGCTGGCGGCCTTCCTGGACGCGGAGGAGGCGGCCATCTGCTCGGTGGACTGCGCCCGCACCGTCATCGCCCCCGGCGGCAGCGCGGTGTGCCGCCCCGGGGCCATCGGCCACCTGCGGCAGCTGGGCAGGGTGGTCTACCTGCGACTGTCCCTGGGGGCGCTGGAGGGCCGGGTGAACAACATCGGCACCCGGGGCATCGCCATGTCCCCCGGCCAGACCCTGGCCGACGTCTACGCTGACCGCGCCCCCCTCTATGACCAGTACGCCGACTGCACCGTGGACGCCGACGGCCAGACCCTGGAGGAGACAGTCTCCGCCGTGCTCCGGGCCCTGGCGGCACGGTGAGCGTCAGCCCTCCCCTGGTATCCGTTTCGGAGCAGAGAGAAGAAATGAAAAAAGGAATGTGTGTATGACCTTTCAAGAACTCGGCCTGGACAAGCCCATCCTGAGGGCGCTGGCCGAACTGGGCTATGAAAAGCCCTCCCCCATTCAGGAAAAAGCCATCCCCCCCGCCCTGGCGGGCCGGGACGTTCTGGGGTGCGCCCAGACCGGCACAGGCAAGACCTGCGCCTTTGCCGCCCCCATCCTTCAGGAGCTCAGCCGCCGCAGCGCCCCGGGGCGGCCCATCCGCTCCCTCATCCTCACCCCCACTCGGGAGCTGGCCCTCCAGATCCAGGAGAGCTTTGAGGACTACGGCAAGTACCTGTCCCTGCGCTCCGCCGTCATCTTCGGCGGCGTGGGCCAGCAGCCCCAGGTAGACAAGCTCAAGAAGGGCGTGGACATCCTGGTGGCCACCCCCGGCCGCCTGCTGGACCTCCAGGGCCAGGGGTTTGTGGACCTCTCCCGGCTGGAGATCTTCGTGCTGGACGAGGCCGACCGGATGCTGGACATGGGCTTTATCCACGACGTGCGCCGGGTGCTCAGGCTGCTCCCGGCCAAAAAGCAGACCCTCTTTTTCTCCGCCACCATGCCCCCTGAGGTCATGGACCTGGTGAACGGCCTGCTCCATGACCCGGCAAAGGTGGCGGTGGACCCCATCTCCTCCCCGGTGGAGGTCATCGACCAGAGCGTCTACTTCGTGGACAAGGGCAACAAGACCAAGCTCCTCAGCCGCCTGCTGCTGGAGGGGGACGTGAAAAACGCCCTGGTGTTCACCCGCACAAAGCACGGGGCCAACAAGGTGGCCGGCGATCTGCAGAAGGCGGGCATCACCGCCGCGGCCATCCACGGCAACAAGAGCCAGACCGCCCGGCAGCAGGCCCTGGCCGACTTCAAGGCCGGCCGGGTCAAGTGCCTGGTGGCCACCGACATCGCCGCCCGGGGGCTGGACATCGAGGAGCTCTCCCACGTGTTCAACTACAACCTGCCCGAGGTGCCCGAGACCTACGTCCACCGCATCGGCCGCACCGGCCGGGCGGGCCGGGGGGGCACTGCCGTGTCCTTCTGCGACTTTGGAGAGCAGGAGTACCTGCGGGGCATTGAGAAGCTCATCGGCCGGAAGGTGCCGGTGGTGGAGGACCACCCCTGGCCTATGCAGGTCTTTGAGGCCCCCAGGGACGCCAAGGGCCGCCCGGTGAACGCCGACGACGCCGAGGCCCGCCAGGCCGCCCGGGAGCGCCGCAGGGAACGCGCCGCCGCCGAGAAGCGCGCCGCCCCCGCCGCCCCGGCGGAGGAGCCCCCCGCTCCCGGGGAGACCCCGGCCAAAAAGCGCCGCCGGCGGAAGAAGTCCGCCGCCGGCGAGGGAGCGGAGCAGGCGGCCGCCGTCCAGGCCGTACCCGAGCCCCCGGCCCCGGAGCGGCCGGAGGAGCTCCGGAAGAAGCCCCGCCGGGGGGTGCGGCAGCACCATCTGGAGGACACCCTGCCCGCCCAGCCGGCCCAGGCCAGCAGTGATTTCTACCGCCCTGACCCCCTGGCCGGGGACGTGATCATGGACGCCACCGCCCGGCTCCTCGCCTCCCGGAGGCGCCTCCTGCCGGAGCGGGAGGGCCGCCGGAAACAGGAGAAGCCCCCCGCCCGCGGACAGGAGAAGCGGGAGAAGAAGCCCGCCGCCCAGGGTGGGGAGCAGAAGCAAAAGAAGGGAACGCCCTCCGCCGCCCCCCGGAAGGAGGAGAAGCCCCAGCCCGGCGGGAAGAAGCGCAACCGGGGCCGGGGTCACGGCCGCCGGGGCGGCCCGCCGGAGGTGGTCCTGCGCACGGGGAACCAGAAGGACTCCACCGAGCAGCCCAGCCTGATGAAGCCCTACTATATGACGCCGGACGACTAACAGGTTTCGCACAAGTGACGTTGTCACTTGTGCGAAGGGGTTTGCGGCGTGCGTCGCGCAAGGTCTTGCCCTTGCGGGGGACGGGCAAGCCTCACACTCGCACGCCGAGAAGTGTTTTTCCCGAGGCACGTGTCCTCGGGAAAAACGGATTTTCATCTGTTTCGTGCCGGAGG
>DVHW01000079.1 GCA_018711785.1 Candidatus Galloscillospira excrementavium | reverse complement strand
AGACGAATTGAGACAAGGGGGATGCCCCGTGCGGAATGTACTCTATCTGCTCAACTACGCCGGCAAGGCGGGCACCGAGCGCTATGTGGAGACCCTGGTCCGCTATCTGAACCACCGGGAGATCAACGCCTTCTTCGCCTATCACGAGGGGGGGCTGCTGGTGGAGCGGCTGGAGGAGCTGGGGGTGCCCACCCGGCAGATCGAGCTGCGCAGCCGGTTCGACCTGCGGGCGGCCAGGACGCTGGCCCGCCTGTGCGAGGAGTGGAGCATCGACCTGGTCCACTGCCAGTTCCTGCGGGAGCACTACATCGCTCTGCTGGCCAAGCAGTATAATAAGCGCATCCGGGTGGTCTATACAAACCACTTTATTTTGCCCAACAACGCCGTGACCCGGTTCACAAACCGCCTGCTGGACAAGCGGCAGGACCAGATGATCGCCGTGTGCACCCGTGGGCGGGAGCAGCTCATCGCCAACGGCTGGAAGGGAGACCGCATCCGGGTCATCTTCAACGGCGTGGACCTGGAGGCCTGGGCGGGCCCCCGGTCGGAGTCCACGCTGCGGCAGGAGCTGGGGCTGCCCGAGGACCGCTTTGTCATGCTCTGCGCCTCCCGCTTTGCCGACGACAAGGGCCACCGCTACCTCATCCACTCGGTCAAGCGGCTCACTGAGCTCACCTCGGTGCCCTTCACCCTGGTGCTGGCGGGGGACGGCCCTCTGCTGGAGGAGACAAAACAGCAGGTGAGGGACCTGGGCCTGGAGGACAAGGTGGTCTTTCTCGGCTTCCGGAAGGACATCAAGAACCTCTACAAGGGCAGCGACCTGTATGTGAACTCCTCCCGGCACGAGGCCCTCAGCTTCCTCATCATCGAGGCCATGGCCGCCGGGCTGCCCGTCATCGCCACCGACATCGCCGGCAACCCGGACATTGTGAACGACGAGGCGGGCTGTGGCCTGCTGGTGGAGTACGACAATCCGGACTCCATGGCGGTGGCCATAAAGTGCTTCCTGGAGGAGCCCGACTTCCTCTCCAAGTGCCGGGAGGGGGCCCTGCGGACGGTGGCGGAGAAGTTTGAGGTCCACAAGATGGTGGAGGACACCGCCAAGGTCTATGAACTGGCCTGTGCCAGATAACCACGGAAGATAGGAGCCGCTTGCTTATGACCATCGCACAAAACAGTTTGCTGCTGCGGTTTTTTGCCGCCTTTTGGGCCGGCCTGTGCCGCTGCTGGGAGGGGAGCGGCCTGCGCCGCTTCCTGGACGCGCTGGAGCGCCGCGCCAAGGCCCTGGCCCGGGGGAGCGCCCTGTGCCGTTTTGTCTGGCGGGACGGGGCCGTGGTGGCCAGCTGGCCGGAGAGCCTCTCCTGCCGCATCTTCACCGCCCTGGTCAACCTGCCCTGCACCTTCGCCAAGTGGCTCTACCGGGTGGGGAAGGGGCTGTGGGACGGCAGCCTGGTGTTCCGCTTCTGCTCTGCCCTGGGGGGAAAGACCTATGTGTTCCTGGGCCTGTTCCTGCTGGTGATGCTGGTGGCCCCCCACGGGATGTGGAACAACCTCTACAACGTGGCCGGGGCGGTGGCGGTGACCGCGCTGTTCCTTCTGGGCAGTGCGACCCGCCCCAAGTACCGGCTGGAGCTGGACCGGCTGGGCCCCTGGTACCTGCTCTTTATGGGCTTTATCTGTTACGGGCTGGTGGGCTCCCTGTCCCCCTCCATGAGCCTGCGCTACTTCCTGTTCCACGCCGGCTGCTTCCTGGTGGTGCTGCTGGTGGTGAGCTCGGTGGAGAAGGTGGGACAGCTCCAGACCCTGGTGGTCATCGCCGTGGCCGGGATCACCGTGGCTGCCCTGTACGGCTGTTACCAGGGCTGGCAGGGGGTGGAGGTAGTGGCCTCCTTCCAGGACCCCATCCTCAACGCCGGAATGCCCGGGCGGGTCTACTCCTTCTTTGATAACCCCAATAACTTCGCCGAGATGCTGGTCATGCTCACGCCCTTCCTCCTGGCCCTGTTCCTCAACGCCAAGGGCTGGCGGGGGAAGGTGCTGGCCCTGTTTGCCCTGGCGGTGTGCCTGGCGGCCATCGGCCTGACCCTCTCCCGCTCCAGCTGGATCGGCCTGGCGCTGGCGGTGGTGGTGTTCCTGGCGCTCTGGAACTGGCGGTTCGTGCCCGCGTTCCTGCTGCTGGGTGTGTGCGCCCTGCCGCTGCTGCCCGATTTCATCCTCAACCGCATCGGCACCATCGGAGACATGCGGGATACCTCCACCCTCTACCGCTTCGCCATCTACGACGCCACCGCCAATCTGATGGAGGACTACGGCATCCGGGGCGTGGGCCTGGACCCGGACGTGATGCGGCAGGTGTTCAAGGTCTACCCCACCATGTACGACGGCAACTACCCCATCCACACCCACAACAACTACCTCCAGATGTGGGGGGAGCTGGGGCTGCTGGGCGGGCTGTCCTATGTGGCCGGCCTCCTCTCCCAGCTGAAGCAGGGGGTCAAACGCTTCTACTCCAGCGACGACCGGCCGGTCAAGAACCTGCTGGCCGCGGCCATCGGGGGCTTTGTGGGCATCATGGTGGTGGGCCTGGCCGAGTACACCTGGTTCTATCCCCGGAACATGTTCATCTACTGGTTCCTCTTCGGCGTCATCGCCGCCTGCATCAAGCTGGCGGGGAAGGGGAGCGCGGAGCGGACCTGAAGCCAACCAAAGAGCGCCCCCCGGCCATTCGGCCGGGGGACGCTGTGTTGATACCAGGCAGGCGGTCAGCCCAGGAAGCCGCCCTTGAAGAAGTTGGGGTTTCCCGTCTTTCTGGCGGTGAGGCGGAAGAGGACGCAGCCGTCGGGGCACACGATGTCCTTGGTGTAGGGCCCGCTGCCCCCCACATTCTCCAGGTCGCCGCCGCTGCGCACCGCCTCCATGAGGGGGAAGAGGACCATCATCAGCTTGGAGCAGATGCCCTGGCCCTCCTGGTTGACCGGGCAGCCGTAGGTGCAGGTGTACTTGTCCCCCACCTCCTCGCCATTGCGGCAGTAGTGCTCGGTGCGGTCGCCCCGGAGAAAGCCGGTGACCTCCACGGTGAACTCATATTCCTCGGCGTACCACTTTTTCATCTCGAATTTCCCCTCCGCCCGGCGGGCACGTTTTGTCCATGATAGCACGGAGGAGGGGAGAAGTCAACGGACGCAGAGCGCCCCCGGGTGAGCAAAACTCACCCGGGGGCGCCGGTTGTTCTGGGTCGGGAAGGGGCCTGTGGTCACAGGCTCAGCAGCTCCACCTTCTCCCCGCTGGAAGTGGCCTTGATCTGGCTGACGGGGTTTTGATAGCTGTTGATGATGAGGGTGGCGATGCCGTCCTCCAGGTCCTTCTGGATCTGGCGGCGGAGGTTCCGGGCCCCATAGGTCTGGGAGTAGGACTTGGCCACCAGGTAGTCCAGCAGGGCGTCGTCCCAGGTGAAGGTGATGTGCTTCTCCGCCAGGGTGCCCTGGAGCTCCTTGAGCATGATGACGGCGATGGCCTTAAAGTTCTCCTCGCTGAGCCGGTTGAAGTAGACGATCTCGTCCACCCGGTTGATGAACTCGGGGCGCAGGAAGCCCTCCAGGGCCTTCATGGCCCGCTCCCGGCCCTGCTCGGCGGCGGTACGGCCGAAGCCCACGCTGCCCGAGCCCTTGGCCTCGCTGCCGGCGTTGGAGGTCATGACGATGACCGTGTTCTCAAAGTTCACGTTCCGGCCCTGGGCGTCGGTGATGTGGCCGTCGTCCAGGATCTGGAGCAGGATGTTGAGCACGTCGGGGTGGGCCTTCTCGATCTCGTCGAAGAGGATGACGCAGTAGGGCTTGCGGCGTACCTTCTCGGTGAGCTGGCCGGCCTCGTCGT
>DVHW01000078.1 GCA_018711785.1 Candidatus Galloscillospira excrementavium | reverse complement strand
GCCCGGGAAATCTTTAGAAAAAGTTTATTGCTCCCCCCTGCGGAAGATGGTAAAATAAACTCTGCCGAGTCTTTGGCCGCCCCGCGGCCGGGACGGCCGGCGCGGAGCGCGCCGGAACCATCAAAACAAGGACAGGTGAATCATTTGGATCTATTTCAGTGGCTGACCGAGACCCCTGCCGGGGAATTCCTTTTTACCATGCTGGTCTCCATGGTGCCGGTGATCGAACTGCGGGGAGGGATTCCCTTCGGCATGGCCCAGGGCCTCGAGCCCGTGGCCGCCTTTTTTGCCAGCATCATCGGCAATATGATCCCCGTGCCCTTTATCGTGGTCTATATCCGCCGCATCTTTCACTGGATGCGCCGCCACATGCCCCGGCTCAACCGGCTGGTGGACAAGCTGGAGGCAAAGGCCCACCTGAAGGGGGCTACCGTGACCAAGTACAAGTATCTGGGCCTGTGCATCTTCGTGGCCATCCCCCTGCCCGGGACCGGCGCCTGGACCGGCGCCCTGGTGGCCGCCTTCCTGGACATGCCCCTGCGCAAGGCCCTGCCCTCCATCTTCCTGGGGGTCATCATCGCGGGCATCGTGGTGACTCTGGTGAGCACCGGCGTGTTCGCCTTTCTGCCCATCTAAAGGGGGAAACGGGGCAGAACGGGGCGAATCACCCCCGCCGGGGCCCAAATGCCGCACAGACACCTCCGCCCGGGCATAGACTGGCGCGGAGGTGAGCCGGTATGGAGCTCTTTTTACAGGTGTTGGCGGCGCTGCTCATCGTGGCCGGACTGCTGGGCCTGGGCTGGCTGCTGTTTGGGAAGCTGGTGGCCCCGGTGGGGGCGGAGGGCCGGGTGTTCGCCGTGGTCCCCGCCGCGGGGGACGCCGAGACCCTGGAGCACGATATCCAGGGCCTGCTGTGGCTCCGGGGCGGCGACCTGGCCCGGTTCACGGTGGTCATCGCCGACTATGGCCTCAGCGACCAGGGCCGCATCCTGGCCCTGCTGCTCCAGCGGCGGGAGCCGGGGCTGCTCTTCTGCCGGGCGGAGGGGCTGGGCGAGCTGCTGGAGCGGAATCTGTCCCCCGGAGCGGGGGAACCAAGGTGAGGAAGTGATGGGGTGGACGGTGCGGAGGAACTGAGCTGTCTGGAGGGCACGGTGGACACCGTGGTCTATCAGAACCAGGAGAACGGCTATACCGTCCTGCGCCTTGCCATCGGGGAGGGCCGGCTGGTCACCGTGGTGGGCTGTATGCCCGGCGCGGCCCCGGGGGAGGGCCTGGCGGTGGCGGGCAGCTGGACCCGCCACGCCTCCTACGGGGAGCAGTTCAAGGCCGAGACCGTGGAGCGGCGGATGCCCGCGGGGGAGAAGGCGGTGTTCGACTACCTCGCCTCCGGGGTCATCCGGGGCATCGGGGCGGCCACCGCCCGGAGGATGGTGGAGCAGTTCGGCGCCGACGCCCTGCGGGTGCTGGAGGAGCAGCCCGAGCGGCTCACCGTCATCCAGGGCATCACCCGCAAGAAGGCCCTGGCCATGGGGGAGAGCTTCCGCTCCCAGATGGGGATGCGGGGCCTTTTGGACTTTCTGGCCGGACACGGCCTGCCCCTCCAGCTGGCCATGCCCGTCTACCGCAAATTCGGCGACCGGGCCCTCTCCGCCCTGCGGGCGAACCCCTACCTGCTGGTGGACGAGGAGCTGGGGGTGGACTTCGCCGCCGCCGACCAGCTGGCCCTGGACCTGGGGCTGGACGGGGAGGCCCCCCAGCGGCTGGAGGCGGGGCTCCTCTTCGAGCTGTCCCACAACCTGAATAACGGCCACACCTTCCTGCCCCGGCGCAAGCTCCTCGCCGCCACCGAACAGCTGCTGGGGGTGGAGGGGGAGGCCCTGGCCGATGGGCTGGACACCCTCATCGAGCGGGGAGAGGTCATCCAGGAGACCACGGCGGGGGAGGAGGCGGTGTACCTCTTCGACCTCTACGAGGCCGAGTGCTATTCCGCCCAGCGCCTCATTGAGATGACGGGGGAGCCCCTGCTCCCCCCGCCGGACATGGAGGACATCCTCCGGCGCATCCAGCGGGAGCAGGGCATCACCTACGCGCCCCAGCAGCTCCAGGCGGTGCGCCTGGCCGCGGCGAGCCAGGTGATGCTCCTCACCGGCGGGCCGGGCACCGGCAAGACCACCTCCCTGCGGGGGGTGCTGGCCCTGTTCGACGCCATGGGCCTGGAGACCGCCCTGGCCGCCCCCACCGGCCGGGCGGCCAAGCGGCTGGGGGAGCTGTGCGGCACCGAGGCCTACACCATCCACCGCCTGCTGGAGCCCCAGTTCGACGGGCCCAGCGGCAGGCTGACCTTTGCCCACGACGAGTCAGACCCGTTGAAGGCCGACGCCGTAATTGTGGACGAGACCTCCATGGTGGACGTGCCATTGCTGCGCGCCCTGCTCTCCGCCCTGCGGGGGGAGTGCCGGCTGGTGCTGGTGGGGGACCCGGACCAGCTGCCCTCGGTGGGGCCGGGCAACGTGCTGGGGGACCTATTGCGCAGCGGCCGCATCCCCACGGTGCGCCTCACCGAGATTTTCCGCCAGGCCGCCGAGAGCGCCATCGTCATGAACGCCCACGCCGTCAACCGGGGGGAGCTGCCCGACCTGGGCAACCACAGCGCCGACTTCTTCTTCCTCCGTCGGCGGGACAGCCTGCGCACCGCCGAGACCATCGTGGAGCTGGTAGCCAGCCGCCTGCCCAGGAACATGGGCATCCCCTCCGGCGAGATTCAGGTCCTCTCCCCCACCCGGAGGTACACCACCGGCACCCTCTCCCTCAACCGGGCCATCCAGGAGGCGGTGAACCCCGCCGCCGAGGGCAAGGGGGAGCGCCGCTTCGGGGAGTACATCTTCCGCGCCGGGGACCGGGTGATGCAGGTGCGGAACAACTACGACATCCTCTGGCGGGAGAAGGGGGGGACCGACTCCGGCATGGGGATGTTCAACGGGGACATCGGCCGCATCGAGGCGGTGGACCCCCGGGACGGCACCGTCACCGTGGACTTTGACGGAAAGCTGGTGGAGTACACCCCCGACCTTCTGGGGGAGCTGGAGCCGGCCTACGCGGTGACCGTCCACAAGGCCCAGGGCAGCGAGTACCGGGCGGTCATCCTGGCCGCCATGGACGGCGCCCCCATGCTCCTCACCCGGGGGGTGCTCTACACCGCCATCACCCGGGCCAAGGAGCTGTTCATCGTGGTGGGGGACGAGGGCAAGGTGGCCCAGATGGTGGCCAACAACCGCCAGCAGCGGCGCTACTCCGGCCTGCGGGCGAGGTTGACAAACAGTGAAAAATAGGATAAATTTTAAGCCGTAACCTTGCCGTAAGAATTAACTAAAAATTTACGCAAAAGATATGCTTTGTCTACCGAAAGGGGACAGGGCATATGGAAAAGAATCATCTCAGCATCCGCACGGACAAGGTCATCCACGACAAGCTCCAGTATATCGCGGCCTACGAGGGCCGCTCCATGAGCGGCCAGATCCTCTATCTCATCAACACCTGCATCCGGGAGTTTGAGAAGGAGCACGGGCCCATCACCCCGGAGGACCTGAAATGAGGGCCGTCCAGGCCCTGCTGGACCTCCTCTTCCCGCCCCGGTGCGCCTTCTGCGGGAAGGTGCTCCCCGGCCGGGAGCGGGGCATGTGCTCCGCCTGCCGGCGGGAGCTGCCCTGGCTGGAGGGGGAGGAGGCCGAGCAGACGGGGGAGTTTTTCTCCCTGTGTGTCTCGCCCCTTCGCTACCAGGACCAGGTGCGGGAATCCATCCGCCGGTACAAGTTCAAGGGCCTCAGCTCCTACGCCGGGCTCTACGGGACCCTGGTGGCCCGGTGCGTCAAGGACCACCTGGCCGGGCGGTACGACCTGATCACCTGGGCGCCCCTCTCGCCGGAGCGCCGGCGAGAGCGGGGATATGACCAGGCCTTCCTCCTGGCCCAGGCGGCGGCCGCCGAGCTGGGGGACGTGGCGGTGGAGACCCTGCGCAAGGCCCGGCACACCGCCGCCCAGTCCGGCCTGGAGGGGGACGAGTCCCGCCGGGCCAACGTGCTGGGGGCCTACCAGTGCGTGGAGCCCGAGCTGGTGGCGGGGAAGCGGGTGCTGCTCATCGACGACGTGGTGACCACCGGCTCCACCCTCTCCGAGTGCGCCCGGACCCTGCGCACCGCCGGGGCGCGGGAGGTGGTCTGCGCCTCCCTGGCCCGGGCGAGATAGTACATAGGGGCCCATCCGCCGGCGAAAAAGGTTACAAAGTGCGTCAATTCACAAAATAGCGTTGAAATAGAGGCGGGCGGCCGCTATAATATAGGGGATTTAAGTATGGGATTCTGGGCAAACTTAAAAGAGAAGTTAAAAAGATTTCGAGGTGTAGGTATGTTCAGCAAAGACATCGGTATCGACCTGGGTACCGCTTCGATTCTGGTCTATGTGAAGGGCCGCGGCGTGGTGCTGAGGGAGCCCTCCGTGGTGGCCATTGATAAAAATACGGGCAAGCTCCTGAAGGTGGGGGCCGAGGCCCAGGCCATGCTGGGCCGCACCCCCGGCAACATCGTGGCCATCCGCCCCCTGCGGGAGGGGGTCATCTCCGACTACGACATGACCGAGCGCATGCTCAAGGAGTTCATCCGCAAGGTCACCTCCTTCCGGCTGTTCAAGCCCCGGGTGGTCATCTGCGTGCCCTCCGGCATCACCGAGGTGGAGGAGCGCGCCGTCATCGACGCGGGCATCCAGGCCGGCGCCCGGCGGGTCTACCTCATCGAGGAGCCGGTGGCCGCCGCCATCGGCGCGGGCATCGACATCTCCAAGCCCGACGGGCACATGATCGTGGACATCGGCGGCGGCACCACCGACATCGCCGTCATTTCCCTCTCCGGCGTGGTGGAGTCCACCTCCATCAAGATCGCCGGCGACCAGTTCGATGAGGCCATCGTCAAGTACATACGCCGCAAGCACAACGTGCTCATCGGCGAACGTACTGCCGAGGAGCTGAAAATGCAGATCGGCTGCGTCTTCCCCCGCCCGGAGGAGCAGTCCATCGAGATCAAGGGCCGCTGCCTGATGACCGGCCTGCCCCGGGTGTTCACCGTCACCTCCAGCGAGATGATCGAGGCCTTTGAGGAGGTCTCCACCCGCATCCTGGAGGCCATCCACGGCGTGCTGGAGCGCACGCCCCCCGAGCTGGTGGCCGACATCTCCACCAACGGCATCGTCATGACCGGCGGCGGCAGCCTGGTCTGGGGCTTTGACAAGCTCATCGAGTCCCACACCGGCATCGAGACCCACGTGGCCGACGACGCCATCTCCTGCGTGGCCTACGGCACCGGCAAGAGCCTG
>DVHW01000077.1 GCA_018711785.1 Candidatus Galloscillospira excrementavium | reverse complement strand
GAAGATGAAATAGAGCTATCATTGATGGTGCAGTAACAAATTCCCATTCATCGAGGAGATCGCAAAGCCAGGCGGAGCAGTCAACGGCAAGATGAACGGCGCATACATACGCGCCGCTGTTGACAGCCCCGCCCCCTTGCGCTTTTCCCGTTTTTCCAGTATCTTATTAGAGAGCGCCGCCTTCCGACCCCTTTCCCGCCCGCGGCGCGCTATCATGGGACAAACCCCATGCACTGTGACGAAACTGAGGTGACCGCCATGGACCGCCCCCGCCATCCCCTGGGCGCGTACTGCCAGCTCCTGCAAAAAAACCGCCTGCTCGCAAGCCCCCTCCCTCTGGCCGCCGACCTGACGCGGCCGGTGCCCATGGTCTCCTGCGACTCCCAGGTGGTGGTCCCCGGCACCCTCTTCCTTTGCAAGGGGGCGGCCTTCAAGGAGGAATATCTGCTGGAGGCCCTTCGGAAGGGGGCGGCTGCCTATGTCAGCGAGCGGCCCTACCCCCGCGCCAGTGCCCCCTGCATCCAGGTCACCGACGTCCGCGCCGCCATGGCCCTGCTGGCCGACTTTGCCTGGGGCCACCCCTCGGGACAGCTGGCCGTCACCGGCATCACCGGCACCAAGGGCAAGACCACCACGGCCTACTTCCTCCAGGGCATCCTGGACCATTGGCGGTGGGCCCGGGGGCTCCACAAGACCGCCCTTCTCTCCACCATCGTCACCGACGACGGCGTGGAGTGCCGCCCCGCCAAGCTCACCACCCCCGAGCCCCTGGACCTCCAGCGGCACCTGTTCCACGCGGCGGGGGCCGGGTGCGGCTATGTGACCATGGAGGTCTCCAGCCAGGCCCTGAAGTACCACCGGGTGGACGGGGTGGACCTGGCGTGCGCCGTGTTCCTCAACATCGGGGAGGACCACATCAGCCCGGTGGAGCACCCGGATTTCGAGGACTACTTCTCCTCCAAGCTGCGCATTTTCGCCCAGGCCGGGGCGGCGGTGGTCAACCTGGACTGCGACCACGCCCAGCGGGTCCTGGCCGCGGCGGAGACCTGCCCCCGGCGCGTCACCTTCTCCCTGCGGGACGCCGGGGCCGACGTGTTCGCCCGGGACCTGCGCCGGGAGGGGGGCGCCACCCGCTTCACCGTCCGCACCCCCCGGTACACCCGGGAGCTCTCCCTGCCCATGCCCGGGGAGTTCAATGTGGAAAACGCCCTGGCCGCCGTGGCGGCGGCGGAGGTGCTGGGGGTACCGGAGGAGTCGGTGGCCGCCGGACTGGCCGCCGCCGCTGTCCCCGGGCGGATGGAGACCTACCACAGCGCCGATGACCAGGTGGCCGTGGTGGTGGACTACGCCCACAACGGCATGAGCCTGGAGGCCCTGCTCTCCTCGGTGCGCCGGGCCTTCCCCGGCCGGGAGATGACGGTGGTCTTCGGCTGCACCGGCGGCAAGGGCCTGGACCGGCGGGAGGGCATGGCCGCCGCCGCGGGCCGCTGGGCCGACCGGGTGGTCCTCACCGAGGACGACCCCGGCCCGGAGGAGGTGGCCGACATCTGCGCCGACATCGTCCGATACCTGGCCCCCTTCGGAAAGCCCTGGGAGATCGTCCCCGACCGGGAGGAGGCGGTGGAGGGCACCATCCTCTCTGCCCGTCCCCCAGCGGTGGTGGTGCTGGCGGGGAAGGGAGCGGAGCTCCAGCAGAAGCGCAGGCACGGCCCCGAGCCCTGCGTGCCCGACGCCCTGCTGGCCCAGGCCGCCCTGGAGAAGCTGGACCGGCGGGGAGACCGGGAGGGGCGGCCGTGAAGCTCCCCGACGGCCTCTCCGGGGTCTTTGCCGCCGCCGGGGCGGCGGCCTGGGGGGGCACGGCCTACGGCCCGCTGGAGGAGCACATGGCCCCCATTGCCCGGGAAAAGGCCCGCGCCCTCTGCCCGGGGGCGTCAGCCGTGCTGGTGGCCGCCTTCCCCTACTACGCCGGGGAGGGGGAGGGCAACCTGTCCCTCTACGCCCGGGGGGAGGACTACCACCGGGTGCTGGGCCGGAGATTGAATACGGTCTGTACTTTTCTTGTAGAACAATACCCTTCGTATCGCTTTATCCCGGGGGCGGACAGCTCCCCCCTGCCGGAGCGGGAGGCCGCCTGGGCCGCCGGCATCGGCCTGCGGGGGAAAAACGGCCTGGTCATCCTGCCCCCCTACGGCAGCTACCTCTTCCTGGGCACCATCCTCACCGACTGCCCCCTGGAGGTCGAAGCGCGCCCCGCCGCGCCGGACTGCCTGTCCTGCGGGGCCTGCGCCGCCGCCTGCCCCACCGGGGCCCTGGGGCCGGACGGGCGGGTGGAGGTCTCCCGCTGCCTCTCCGACCTGACCCAGCGGAAGGGAGCGGTGACGGCGGAGGAGGGGGCGCTGCTCCGCTCCCACGGCCTCATCTGGGGGTGCGACCGGTGCCAGACCGTCTGCCCCTACAACCGCGCCGCCGCCCTCACCCCCCTGCCCGAGTTCCGGGAGGGGCTCCTCCCCGCCCTCACCTCCGCCGACCTGGCGGGGCTGACGGGCCGCAGCTTTCAGGCCAAGTACGGCGGCCGGGCCTTCGCCTGGCGGGGCCCCGGGCCCCTGCGCCGCAACCTGGCGCTGAAAGAAGAATAAGAACCGCCTTTCCCGTCCATACTAACTGTAAATGGAAGGGAAAGGCGGTTTTCTCATGCAAGTGCGCGACCTGATGAACCCCAGCGTGGTGTCCATCGCCCCCGGCGAGTCGGCGGCCCTGGCGGCCCGGCTCCTGTCCCGGCACAACATCGGCTCCCTGCCGGTGTGCGGGGAGGAGGGGGGCCTGCGGGGCATCGTCACCGACCGGGACATCGTCACCCGCTGTGTGGCGGCGGAGGAGGACCCGGCCCAGGTGAAGGTGCGGGATATCATGACCCGCAACTGCGCGGTGGTCTCCCCGGACGACGACGTGCGGGAGGCCAGCCGCATGATGGCCGCCGAGCAGGTGCGCCGCCTGCCGGTGACCGAGGAGGGGAAGGTAGTGGGCATCCTCTCCCTGGGGGACATCGCCCTGAGCCAGGCCTACGACATGGAGGCCAGCAAGGCCCTGGCCGACATCTCGGACAACATCAAACGGGGATAGCAGCAGGGCGTGGGGAGCTCAATAGCTCCCCACGTCTTTGGCCTATATCTCCTCTACATAGGCCCGCCCCTCGCTGTCCGTGAGGGTGACGGTGATGGTCCCCTCGGGCACCCCGCCCTCGAACCGGGGGTAGTAGGTGATGGACGTGCCCCGCCAGTCCGCCAGCTCGTCCGGCGCATCGCCCTCCGGCATGGCAGGCACCGCGGCCGCCGCGTTCTGGCCCGGGTAGGGCTCCCCCTCCCAGGGGCCGGTCAGGTTGACGGGCGCCACCTCCTCGCCGCACCGGACCTCCAGGGACACCGGCCAGGCGTCGGCCAGGGCCCCCACCTCCACCAGCACCTCGACGGCCCCCGACACCTGGACGGAGGTGTTCCGCTGGGCGGTCAGGTGGATGGCGGTGTCCCAGGCCAGGTTGTAGATGGTGTCCAGGCGCTGGCTGCGGCGCTCCCCGCCGTCGCCGAAGGCCACCCACAGCTCCAGATAGTCGGCCAGGGGCACCTCCCAGCCCTCCGCGCGGAAGGACAGGCTCTCCCCGTCGGCCTGTGCCGCCGCGGTGGCGAGGGTCTCGGTGCCGGAGCGCAAAAGGAAGGTGGCGGTCATCCCGTCGGCGTAGGTCTTGGGCACCACCGACACCTCCAGCCGGGCGGTGCCAGCGTCCGGGTCGACGGTCTCCACGGCCCAGCTGGAGCCCGCCAGCAGGTTCTCCTGCTCGGCCAGGGCTTCCTCCACCTGGCTGGTGATGGAGGAGATCTGGCCCGTCACGTCGCTCTGGAACCGGACCACCTGGGACTGGACCTCGGTCACCTGCTCCTCCACCCGGCTCACCGTGCCCAGCAACAGCTGCACCGCGCACAGCAGCACAAACCCCGCCGCGACGCCCCCCAGCACCCAGGGCCACTTTTTCCGGAAGGGGCGGGGCCGCCGGGCCTCCAGCTCGGCCAGGTACCGGCCCACGATGGCCTCGATGGCCCGCAGCTCCCGGTCGGTGAGCTCCTCCGGGGCCCGCTTTTCCGCCCCGGGGCCGGGCTCGGTCTCCCCGGGGTCCGGCTCGGCCTCCACCCCCAGCAGGGCCCCCACGCTGACCCCGAAGAGTTTGCTCAGGGCCACCAGCTTGTCCACCTCGGGGATGGTGGTGTCGCTCTCCCACTTGGAGATGGCCTGGCGGGAGACCCCCAGGGCCTCCCCCAGTGCCTCCTGGGACAGGCCCTTCTGCCGCCGCAGCTCCTGAATGCGCGCGCCCATGGTCATGGCTGTCACTTCCTTTTCCTTTGCTGTGCCCATGGTACCAGATGGGGCCGGTCTTGACAAGGAAGCGCCGGGTTCTTTTTGTCAACTCCGGGTTGCGTCCCTTGGGGGGCAGGGGTTTGGGTCACTCCTGCCACGCCCAGGCGCAAGGTTATGCGCCTGGGGGCGAAGCCTGTGCGGCCCGCCTTGCCGCCCGGCGGCGCCTCTGGCATAATAGCCCCACGGAGTTCTGGGGCCCGTCCCAGGCGAATGCTCCGTGCAGCAAAAGGAGGTATGCGCTATGCTGACAAAGGGAGATCTGGTCTATTTTGGCCTTCCCGATCCTGGCACCGGGTTCGACGGCGGGTTCCGCGTGCTGGACGCGGAGCGGACCAGCACCGGGGAGCCGGGGGCCTTTCTGCTGTGCGAAAACCTGATTGGGCGGGACCGGACCCACGGTCTCTGCTTCCTGGATCAGGCCAAGCCGGAGGGCAACCGCTACGCGGACAGCGATGCCAGGAGGTGGTGCCAGCGCTTTGCCCGGGAGCGCTTCACTCCCCAGGAGCAGGCGGCGATGCTGCCCACCTTCCAATCCGATCCCCCGTATACCAAGCTCCACCGCTGGGAGCTCCTGGGGGGCAAGACCCGGGTGGGCCAGTGCCCCTTCGTGGCGGCGGAGGGAATCCTGGACGGGGACCGGGCGTTCCTCCTCTCCGTCCAGGAGGCCGACTGCCCGGACTACGGCTTTTCGGACGAGGCCTCCCGCATAGCCGGCTTTGGCGGCAGGGCCGCCGCCTGGTGGCTGCGCAGCCCCCACAGCGAGGATTTCCCCATCGACGTGGGGCTGGTGTTCTTCAACGGCTGGCTGCTGGACTTCACGGAGAACCGGGACTCCGTGTTCGGCGTGGCGCCGGCCTGTATGCGCCCGGCGTTCAACCTGGATCTCACCAGGGTCTCCGCCATGGAGCAGCTCCGAACCGCCGGGGGTGCCCGGGAGTGGGTCCTCCGCCTGGAGGGGGAGGACGAGGAGGCCTTCCGGGAGAAGCTGGGGCGCTATCCCCGCTCCGTCCGGGGAACGATCCGGCGCCGAAAGGAGCCCTCCGGCCCGGCGAGGTTCGTTCAGCTCCTGGGGCTCACGGTATTCCTGAAAATCGTGGATCTGGTCCGCGCCGCAAAGGGGAGAGACCCCGGCGCGGAATGACCCACAGCAGCTCTGAAAGGGGGCTGGGGCCGGGCGTGCGCCCGGCC
>DVHW01000076.1 GCA_018711785.1 Candidatus Galloscillospira excrementavium | reverse complement strand
GTCTGAGGCGGGACCCCTCACCATGTGCAGCGCGGCCCCCGCGCCACCGAATCGGTGGCGCGGGGGCCGCGTTTTTACGCTCGACCGGCAGCGCCCAGCTGGGCCAGGACCTCCCCGATGTCTCCCCGGATGCACAGGGCCCGGTCCCCCAGCTCGCCGGGCGCATAGGCCTCCGCCCGGTTGATGCAGGCATAGGTGGCCCGCCGGTCCTCCAGGGTCATGCGCCAAAAGGGGTACTTGATAATGGACGGCGTGTTGCCGCCCACGCCCAGCTCCAGGAAGAGCATCCGCAGTCCCCGGTGGCGGCGGAGGAAGTCCTCATACCGCTCCGCGGCGGCGTACCAGCCCTCGTCCTGGACAAAGGTGCCGTCCACCCGCAGGTTCATCGCCATGGGCCGGCCGCAGACCGGACAGCGGGGCACCAGCTCCGTGGGTATGCGCATATCCTGCTGCTCCGCCACCATGCGGCGGACCGCCTCTTCGTTGTCATAGGTCTTTTGATGGCAGGGCCTGGAGCACTGAAACAGTCCGTAGTCCCCCTGGGTGTAAAACAGCCGGCTTTTCTCAAAGCCCGCCTTCTGGAAGCAGTGGTCCACATTGGTGGTGAGGACAAAGTAGTCCTTCTTCCCCACCAGCTCCAGTAGATCCCGGTAGACCGGCCTGGGCGGGTCCTGATAGCGGTTCACCCAGATATACCGGCTCCAGTATGCCCAGTGCTCCTCCAGGCTGTCGTAGGGGTAGAAGCCGCCGGAATACATGTCGTGAAAGCCATATTTAGCTTCAAAGTCCCCAAAGTGCCGGTGGAACCGTGGCCCGTCGTAGACGAACCCCGCCGATGTGGACAGACCCGCCCCGGCCCCTACCACCACGGCATCGGCCCGGTCAAGGGCGTCCGCCAGCCGGGGCAGGGTCCCCGAGAAGGTCTTGGTAGATGGCTGCATCCAGGTCCTTGTAAACATTGAAAATCACCCTCCGGATGGATGTGCTCTGCCGGAGAAAGTCCGTGACCGTCTCCACGGCGATCTCAGCGGCCTCCCGGTTGGGGAAGTGGAACTCCCCGGTGGAGATACAGCAGAAGGCCACGCTCTCCAGTCCCTGCTCCGCCGCCAGGGCCAGGCAGGACCGGTAACAGGAGGCCAGCGCCTCCCGGTCCCGCCGTGTCACCCGGCCGGTCACAATGGGCCCTACTGTGTGGAGCACATACCGGGCCGGGAGGTTGTACCCCCTGGTGAGCTTGGCCCGGCCGGCGGGCTCCGGACAGCCCTGGGCCTGCATGAGCTGAAAGCAGGCGTCCCGCAGCTGGAGCCCCGCCGAAGAGTGGATGGCATTGTCAATGCAGCCGTGGCAGGGGACAAAGCAGCCCAGCAGGGCGGAGTTCGCCGCATTGACGATGGCGTCTGCCCGCAGACGGGTGATGTCCCCCTGCCAGAGGACCAGCCCCGGGCGGCCGGGGACCTCCGGCAGGGCGGCAGCCTCCACCACGCCCCGATCCTCCCGCTCGGCGGAGAGGAGCGCGTCCTGGACGGCCAGAAATTCCGCGTCCAGAGGTATGGGAGGCCGCAGGTTCATCAGGGCGCGGAGCAGCCGCCGCTGGACCCTCAGGTCGTCAGAACGGGAAAAAGCCTCTGCCTGCTCACGGTACTGCGGCATTTCCCTTAACAGGCGAGTATTCAAATCGCGCAGTTGTTCCATGCGCTCCATGTCAGGATCTCCTCTCTTGCCGCCCGGGATTATCCCCCGCCTTCCTGGCGGCAGATGGCCGAGACAGGGCAGTGCTCAAAGCAGCTGCCACAGTGCAGGCAGTTTTCCTGCCGGATCCGGAAGGGGCTGCCGCTGTCGATGGCTCTCTGGGGACAGACGCTTTGACAGGCGCCGCAGCCGATGCATCTGTCGGAGATGAGATAGCCCTTCGGCCGCAGCTCTCCTCCGCCCACCACATAGCTCTCCCGGAAAATGGGACGGACACCCAGATTGAAGTACTCCACGGCAAAGTCCCGCAGCTGGAATACGATCCCGATGCTCCTGGTATCGCCGGGGTAGACATTGGATAGGTATGGCTGTTCCGCAAAGATGAGATCCCGCCAGTGCTCCTGCTCCTCCTCCGGGACTGGGACTGCACGGCCCCAGAGTCGAATCATCTCCTTATGCATCGTGTAACCCAGCACCTGGACCCGGCCGTCTGCCAGGAGCTCCCGGCAGAAGTCCTTCCCCCGGGCGGTGTAGAAGTAGAGCCCGTCGCTCTCATAGTGGATGGCGCTGATGTTGCGCACCTGAGGGGCGCCCCCGCCGTCCACGGTGGCAAAGGCCAGCACCCCCACATAGCCCAGCTTCTTCAGGCAGGTCTGTGCATCCAAGCCGGTTCCCTCCCCCCGTCTGCAATCTCTTTCCAGCACTGGGGATCCGGGGCGTACATATCCCCGTGGTACCCCGCCGCCACAGCGGGACAGCCCCGGCAGAACCGCAGCAGCTCACACTTGGCGCATTTCTGAAATTTCTCATACACCCGGTATCGGTCAAAGGCCGGACCGGTGAACAGCTCGTACAGGTCGTCGGTGAGGGCGTTTCCCACCTTGCTCTCCATCCGGCGGCAGGCATACACCGCCCCGTCAGGCAAAATCGTCATGTGGCAGTTGCCGCAGTTGCAGCCGTCATAGACCACCTCATCCTCGGGATAGGCCCCCGGGTCAAAAAGACCCTTTTCGTACCGAAACAGGGTCCACAGGTGGTCCTTGAGGTTGAAGGTGGTCTCACAGCCCTCGGCCTCGTATTTCTGGAACTTCTCCCAGCACTGCTCCATCATGCTCCGGTACTCCTCCGGAGAGCAGCATACCTCCCGGTCCTCTTTTGAGGGGCAGTAGCGGGCGAAGGCGAAGATATCCGCCTTGTGTTTCACCACCTCGTCCACCAGAGCCGGAATATCCCGGAAGTTCCAGCGGGAAACCGCGGTCATGATGGCCGTGTCGATACCCGCCTGGCGCAGCATGGGAATGGCCGCCATCGTGGCATCGTAGGAGCCCGGCTGCCGGCGGATACCGTCGTGGGTCTCCCGCAGGCCATCCAGGGAGAGCTGGTATTTCCGGCAGCCGCACGCCCTCATCCGGCGGCAGACCTCCGGTGTCAGGTGAAAGGGATTGCCCATGAGTGTGAAGGGGATCTTCTCTCCCTTCAGGATCTCCAGCAGCGTCCAGAACTGGGGATGCAGGATCGGATCTCCACCGGTAATGTAGAAATAGGGCAGCCGCCCGGCCTTCTGGCAAAAGCTTTGGCAGTTCTGGATCACTTTCCTCATGTCCTCCAGTGCCATTTCGCAGAATTTGGCGTGGCTGCCCAGGGCGTAAATGTAACAGTGGCGGCACCGCTGATCACAGGCCTCGGTGATATGCCACTGAAACGCAAAGTATTCCACGTTTCTCCCTCCTTCAAAAAGGACTTCCCCGCGGGCGTCTGTCCGCGGGGAAGCTCCATTTCGTCCTTACTTCTGGTCTCCCGCACCGCAGGCCGTTCCGCAGGCCGCCGGCTTCTGGTCCCCCGCGCCGCAGGCCGCTCCGCAGGCCGCGGCGGCCTCCGCCTTTTCTCTGCCCACTCCAAACAAATTCTTCAGTGCCATATTGATCGGCCTCCTAATCATTCGGCGCGATGCGCCGTATTGGATGGTCTTATTGTAGCTTCCCGTGGTTTTTCCGTAAAGTACGCACAATTTTGTGCCGTAGTCACCTATTGGTAACCATAATGTATCCAAAGCATATCTCCTGCCTCTGCAGACTATCTCATCCGCGATAGCAGCTTCACCGGAGGCGGACACGGCCATCGCGGTACTATATCACGCCGCGGAAGGCACAGGAATGACACCAGTCCGACAGTCGCCGTGCTGTATCACACTTCACAGGAGCCCTTTCCCGCGCGCTTTTTCTCCGCCGTCCCTTGACATCGCTTTCTATGGTACCGTAAAATAGAGTCGTACATCCCATCAGAACCGAATGATCTAGGAGGGATCTTTATGACGCCTGCTGCCAATGGGCTCCCCGCCTGCCCGGTGGAGACCACCCTGACCCTCATCAGCGACAAGTGGAAGGTCCTCATCCTTCGGGACCTGTTGCCCGGGACCAAGCGCTTCGGCGAACTGAAGCGCTCCGTCGGCAGCGTCAGCCAAAAGGTGCTGACTGCCCAGCTTCGGGAGATGGAGGCCAGCGGCCTGCTTACCCGCACAGTGTATCCGGAGGTCCCGCCCCGCGTGGAGTACACTCTGACTGAGCTGGGGCGCAGCCTCAAACCCATCCTGGATGCCATGCAGGACTGGGGCG
>DVHW01000075.1 GCA_018711785.1 Candidatus Galloscillospira excrementavium | reverse complement strand
GACGCCAGCTGCGCCCAGGCGGTGGCCTGGGCGGTGGAGAACGGCATTACCGGCGGCGTGGGCGGGGGCCGCTTTGCCCCCGACTCCACCTGCACCCGGGGCCAGATCGTCACCTTCCTCTATCGCGCCTTTGCCGAGTAAATGCCCCGGGCGCACCATGTGCGCCCCTGCAAGAGACCAGCGGAATAGGGGCGCGCAGTGCGCGCCCACAAGGGAGAGAGCCGCGGGACAACTCCCGCGCCCGCACAGGAGAAGACCGGCGGGACAGCCCGCCCGCAGGGCCGGGCGGAATATCCCGCTCCGCGAAAAACAGAGCCGCCCCCGCGCTCAAATGTGAGCGCGGGGGCGGTTTTTGTTCTCCGGCGGCAAGGGAGGGCTCAGGCCAGGGCGGGCACCACCATGGGCACCCCGTCCACCTGCCGCACCGCGGCCTCCATGCCGTACACCTCCCGGATGGCCCGGGGGCTCACCACCGAGGCGTCCCCGTGGGCGTAGACCGTGCCGCCGTGGAGGAGGAGGAAGCGGTCGCAGAACCGCAGGGCCAGGTTCAGATCGTGTATCACCACCACGGCGGTGATGTCCCGTTCCCGGCACAGGCGCTTGACCAGGGAGAGCACCTCGTACTGGCCCCGCAGGTCCAGGCTGCTGGTGGGCTCGTCCAGCAGGAGCACCCGGGGCTGCTGGACCAGGGCCCGGGCCAGCTGGACCTTCTGCTGCTCCCCGCCGGAGAGCTGGTCCACATACCGCAGGGCCATCTCCTCCAGGCCCAGGGCGGACAGGGCCTCCTCGGCGAGGGAGCGGTCGGCGGCGGTGAAGTCCCACTTCAGGTAGGGCCGCCGGCCCAGGAGTACCGCGTCATACACCGTCAGGCGGCTGGGCTGGGCGCTCTGGGACACCAGGGCCACCGTCCGGGCCGCCTGGGCGAAGGACATGGCAACGAGGTCCTCCCCGTCCACCAGCACCCTGCCGCTCCGGGGCCGGAGCAGGTGGGAGAAGCATTTGAGGAGAGTGCTCTTCCCCGCGCCGTTGTTGCCCAGCACGGCCAGGCAGGAGCCGGTGGGGGCGGAGAAGGAGATGTCCCGGAGAATCTCCCGGCCGCAGCGGTAGGAGAAGCTGAGGTCCTGAACTTCCATCATGGGCGCCTGCCTCCTTGGAAGAGAATGTAGAGGAATACCGGCGCCCCCAGAAAGGAGGTGATGGCCCCGATGGGGAGGACGGTGGGGGGGATGACCACCCGGGAGGCGATGTCGGCCCACAGCATGAGCACCGCCCCCGCCAGGGCGGAGCAGGGGAGGAGAAAGCGGTAGTCATTGCCCACGAACCGGCGGACCATGTGGGGGGAGAGCAGGCCGATGAAGTTGATGCACCCCACAAAGGCCACCGACACCGCCGTCACCAGGGCGCAGACCACCAGGCTCACCAGGGTGAGGGCGTCCACGTGGACCCCCAGGCTCTTGGCGGCGGCGGAGCCGCTCTCCAGGGCGTTGTAGTTCCAGCGGTTGAGGAAGAAGTAGAGGAAGGCCCCGAGGCACAGGAAGAAGATGAGGCCGATCTGGTCCCACCCCGCCCTTCCCAGGCTGCCGAAGGTCCAGTACACCACCGAGGAGACCGTCACATCGTCGGCAAAGTACTGCACCAGGGCGGTGGCCCCGGTGAAGAGGGAGCTCACCGCCACCCCGGAGAGCACAATGGTGGAGGGGGAGGCCCCGCCGATGCGGGAGAGGAGCAGGATGACCGCCGTGGTGGCCACGCCCCCCAGGAAGGCGCACAGGGTGACGAGGCCCGGGTCGGTCACCGACACGGCGCCGCCGGAGCCCGAGGCAGTCTGCACCCCGGCCCCCAGAAAGACGATGGCCGCCGCCGCCCCGAAGGAGGCCCCCTGGGACACCCCCAGGGTGGAGGCCGAGGCCAGGGGGTTGCGCAGCACGCTCTGCATGACGCAGCCCGTCATGGCCAGGGCGAAGCCCACCCCCACGCCGGTGGCGATGCGGGGCGTGCGCACGTTCCAGAGAATGGTGCGGCTCTGCTCCGTGCCGCCGCCGAAGAGGGAGCGGAGGATCTCCAGCGGGGAGATGCCCGAGGACCCGGCGTAGGCCGAGGCGATGCAGGACGCCGCCAAAAGGACGGCCAGGACGGCCAGCACCAGCCACTTGCGGCGCAGGTAGCGCCGGTAGGCCACCCCGGTGCCGGCGGAGTGGGGTACTTCCATGGGCTTACCCTCCCAACAGGTCGATGGTCCCGTAGGTGAGTCCCCCGGCGGCCATAGCGGAGTAGGTGTTCTCCCCCAGGAAGAAGGTGAGGATCTCCGCCGCCTTGTCCTCGATAGTTACGTCGGAAAACTCCTCCGGGAAGAGGACGATGCCTGCCCAGTAGGCGTTGAGTAGGGCGTAGGAGATGTTCATGCCGCAGTTATTGAAGGAGGGCATGGTGTAAACCCTTCCCTCCTGCACCGCCCGGAGGGAGGCAAAGTAGTCCGGGAAGGTGGCCAGCTCCTCCCCCACCAGGTCCAGGTTGCCCGGGTCCAGGAAGATGACGTCCGGGTCCCACACCAGGACCTGCTCCCGGTCGGTCTCGTAGTAGCCCTCCTCCCCCTCGGTGTCGGCCACGTTCACCGCCCCCACCGCGTCGAAGGGCCCGAAGTGGGAGTAGGTGCCGGTGAACCCGTGCCGGCCGCTGAAGGTGACCGCCCCGGCGTAGGCGGTGGGTCTGTCCGCGTCCGCCACCCCGGCAGTGCGCCCGGCCAGGTCGGCCTTGCAGGCATCAATATAGGAGAGCAGCTCCTCGCACCGCTCCTGGGCCCCCACCACGTCAGCAAAGACCCGCAGGGCGGCGTAGAAGGTCTCGTCGGCCAGGCCGTTGCTGAGGTAGCGCACCGCCACCACCGGGATGCCGGTCTGGCCCTGGAGCTCGTCGGCGGCCTCGGCGGAGAACCCGGCCAGGATGACGTCAGGGGCGAGGGTGATGAGCTCCTCCGGGTAGGCGTTGTTGGCGCCGCTGCCGCCGCCCGCCCCCACCGAGGGGAGGGCGGAGAGGGTCTCCTGCCACACGGGGCTGTAGTCCCGGAGGGGGGTCATGGCCTCTTTGTCGTGGTCCTCGGCCCCCACCACCAGGTCCATCACGTTTAAGTAGGCGGCCATACGGGGGGCTCCCGAACCCACGCAGACGATGGAGGTGACGGTCTCGGGTATGGTCACCTCCCGGCCCCACACGTCGGTGACGGTGCGGGTGCCATCGGCGGCCTCCGTGACGGCCGGATCGGACACCCCGCCCGGGGCGGGGGTGGGGGAGGTCCCGCCGGCGCAGCCGGAGAGCAGGGCCAGGAACAGAGTAAAAATCAAACTCAGCGCAGTCAGTCGTTTCATGGGATGCTCCAGTCTCTTGAGAAATGGCGGGGCGGCTCACCAGCCCCGGGTGTAGGGGGCAAAGCAGTCCAGGCAGTAGGGCTTTCCCCCCATCAGCCGGGCCTTGTGCTCGGGGATGGACTCGCCGCAGAGCGCGCAGGTGACGTTTTCAAAGTGCCGGGCCTTCTCCGGCAGGGGGAAGGAGGGCTCCTTCACCTCGTAGACCTCCTCCGCCGGGGCGGTGAGGATAAAGTGCCTGCGCGCCTCCCGGTCCAGGTCGGGCAGGGGCTTGAGCACCAGGCGGACGCCCTTCCCGGTGGCCCGGGAGTAGAAGGTGAAGGCCATCTTGCCAGTGTTGTGGAAGAGCAGGTTGCCCTTGCCCACGGTGCAGCCGGTAACCACCTGCACCCCGTCCACGCCGCAGGCGTCGTTTTCGCTGATGCACACCAGCTCCTCGTCAAAGGCGGCTTTTACCCCCAGCTGTTCCAGGGCCAGCTCCCCCGCCCGGCAGCCGATGGCGAGGCCGGGGCACTCGTGGCCGTGGAAGGCCACGCACCGGTTCCAGAGAACCTCGTCCATCTCACAATTCCTCCTTCCCGCGGCGCAGGACCTCCTCCCACACGGCGGAGAAGGGGAGGTTCGCCTGTTGGGCGGCGGCGGCCACGTCGTCGTACTCCGGCTTGCGGTGGCTGGCCCCCCAGCCGTCGGCACACTTGACCCGGATGGGCCCCCAGGGGGTGTCCAGGGTGCGGGAGGAGGGGGCCATGTAGTACTTGCCGCACCGGCGGGCGCGCAGGCCGTTGGTGCTGGTGTGGGCAAAGACGGCCCGGGCCACCCGCTCCTCCTCTTCCGGGGGGCAGAGGACGGTGAGGACCTGGCCGGGGCGGCCCTTTTTCATCACGCCGGGGGTGGTGTACACGTCCAGCGCGCCCCCCTCCAGCAGTCGGCGGCAGGCGAAGGAGAGGGCCTCGGGGGTCATGTCGTCCAGGTTGCACACCAGCTCCACGATCTCCCCGCTGCCGTCCCCCCCGGCGGTCTCCCCCAGGAAGGCCCGGACGCAGTTGGCCTGGTCAAATTCCTTCTTGCCGACGCCGTAGCCCACGGCCTCCACTGCCATGGCCGGCATGGGGCCGAAGGAGGCGGCGAAGTGGGTGAGCAGGGCGGCCCCGGTGGGGGTGCACAGCTCCCCCTGGACGGCGCCGCCGTAGGCGGGCACCCCCTTCAGCAGGAAGGCGGTGGCCGGCGCGGGGACGGGGACCACCCCGTGGGCGCAGCGCACCTGGCCGCAGCCCACGTGGACCGGGGAGGCGACCACCCGGCCGGGCCGGAGCAGGTGGAGGGCGTAGCACACCCCCACCACGTCGGCCACCGCGTCCAGGGCCCCCACCTCGTGGAAGTGGACCTCCTCCACCGGACAGCCGTGGGCCTTTGCCTCGGCGGCGGCAATGGCGCCGTACACCGCCCGGGCGTGGGAGCGGACAGCCTCCGGCAGGGGGAGGGAGTCGATGAGGGCGGCGATGTGGCCGGGGGCGGCGTGGTGGTGATGGCCGTGGTCATGGTCATGCCCATGGCCGTGTTCATGCTCGTGGTCATGGACGTGCTCATGCTCGTGGCCGTGACTGTGGTCATGGCTGTGGACATGCTCGTGCTCGTGGGGGTGGTCATGGGGATGCCCGTGTTCATGCGCATGGTCATGGCCGTGCCCATGGTCGTGGACCGGCCAGTCCCCCTCCGCGCGGAAGTCGGCGGACTCCTCCTCTTCCCCGTGGACGGTGACCGCCATGCGGGTGCCCGCGATGCCGCAGGTGGAGGCGGCCAGGGCCTCCACGCGCACCCCGGGGAGCAGGGCGTTCATGGTGTCCAGAAATTCCTTTTTTTCGGGCTCGGGCAGCAGCTCATAGAGGGCGGACATCAGCATGTCCCCCGCCGCGCCCATATTGCACTCCAAATACAGTGTTTTCATTCCTTCAGACCCTCCATCTGGTTGATCATGCTGGCGAGGTACCCCGCGCCGAAGCCGTTGTCGATGTTCACCACCGCCGAGCCCGAGGCACAGGAGTTGAGCATGGCCAGCAGGGCGGACAGCCCGCCGAAGCTGGCCCCGTACCCCACGCTGGTGGGCACGGCCAGGACCGGGCAGTCCACCAGGCCCCCCACCACGCTGGCCAGGGCTCCCTCCATGCCCGCCACGGCAATGACGCACCGGGCCGACATCAGGGTGTCCAGCCGGGCCAGGAGCCGGTGGAGCCCCGCCACACCCACGTCGTAGACCCGGGAGATCCTGTTGCCCATCACCTCGGCGGTGAGGGCGGCCTCCTCGGCCACCGGCAGGTCACTGGTGCCGCCGGTGGCCACCACGATGTGGCCCAGGGCGGGGGTGTCCGCCCGCCGCCAGGCGATGCCCAGCCGGGGGCCGGCGTGGTACTCCAGCTCACAGCTCTCCCCCACCAGCCGGGCCGCCTCGGGGGACAGGCGGGTGATGAGGATGTTGCCGCAGCCCCGGCCGTGCATGGCCGCCACGATGCCGGAGATCTGCTCCGGGGTCTTGCCCGCGCCGTAGATGACCTCGGCGCTGCCCTGGCGGACGGCGCGGTGGAAATCCACCTTGGCGTAGCCCAGGTCCTCGAAGGGGGCCTCCTTCAGCTCCAGCAGGGCGTCCTCCGGGGTGGCCTCCCCGGAGGCCACCGCCCGGAGCAGGGTGAGAATGTCGCGTTTGTTGTCCATGCCATCGTCTCCTTTACATACGCTCGTCCCGGGACTCCAGGTCCAGGAACACCCCGTCAAAGAGGGGGGAGAGGGCCTCCAGCAGGTCGTAGCGGAGGAAGAGGGCCCGCTCCATCTGCCGCCGTGGGAGCTGGATGCGGGCCGCGCCGTGGAAGAGCCGCACCCGGAAGTCGGTAAAGCCCTTCTGGAAGAGGAGGTCCTCCGCCGCCTCCACCTTCCGCAGGTCCTCTGCCGTGATGGGGGTGCCGGCGGGGACGCGGGTGGCCAGGCAGGCGTAGGCCGGCTTGTCCCAGGTGAAGAGCCCGGCCTGGCGGGAGCGCTGGCGCACCTCCCCCTTGGTGATGCCGCACTCCCGCAGGGGGGAGCGGACGGCCAGCTCCCCCAGGGCCCGCATCCCGGGCCGGTCGGAGGCGTCGTCCGAGGCGTTGGTGCCGTCCAGCAGCACCTCATACCCGTCCGCCCGGGCGGCCTGCCACAGGCGGGTGAACAGCGCCCGCTTGCAGTGGTAGCACCGGTCCGGGGGATTGGCGGCCACCTGGGGACAGGCGAGGATGTCCGCCTCCAGCACCGTCAGGGGCGCGCCCAGCTCTGCCGCCAGGCGCCTTGCGTCGGCGAGCTCAAAGGCGGGCTGGAAGGCGGTGTGGACATAGTAGGCCCGCACGTTGCAGCCGTATTCCCGGGCCGCGTAGAGGAGATAGGCCGAGTCGGTCCCCCCGGAGAAGGCCAGGGCGGCCCGGGGACAGGACCGGAAAAATTCCTTGAGCTCCATAGAGACCTCCCAATCAAACATCAAATGCCGCATCCCGGCATCCCCGGCCCCAGCGGGGAGGGCGGGAGCAAAAAAGAAAAGACATACCTGAAAATAGGTATGCCTTCAGACATTCCATACGGCTCCTGCCGTACACTGGGCGGGGAACATACGCCGGGGGACGCGGCTCTTCTGAGCCCTTCGCGGCCTCTGGACCGCTGTTTTATTTAGTATAACCGGATCGGCCCGCTCCTGTCAAGGGGAGAGCCTGCCAAAAAACGGAGCCCCAAATTATTCAGTATTGACAAAAATGATTCGGTGATACAGAACGATATTGACAAAACGACAGAGAGAGGGCTATGATAAAGGCGTAAGAAAGGGGTAGAGACCATGGCACCGCAAAAAAGAGAGGGCGTCACGGTCCAGTCTGTCGCCCGGGCGCTGGAGATATTGGAGTGCTTCAACGACGCCGCCGAGCTGGGCATCTCTGAGATCGCCGAGCGGATGGATCTGTCCAAGAGCACGATCTACGGCCTGGTGAACACCCTGACCTCCTTCGGCTATCTGGAGCAGGGGGAGAACAAAAAGTACCGCCTGGGGATCAAGCTGTTTGAGCTGGGCAATGTGGTCCAGGCCCGGATGGACGTGCGGCAGGAGGCCCGGCCCTGGTGCCAGCTCCTGGCCGACAAGTACCGCACCACGGTCCACCTGGCGGCCTACTCCGAGGGGGACATCATCTACATCGACAAGGTGGACAACACCAATGCCGTGGTGGTCTACTCCCGTATCGGCAAGCGGGCCCCCATGTACTGCACCGGCGTGGGCAAGGCCCTGCTGGCCTACCTGCCGGAGAGTTATGTGGAGAAGTACATCTACTCCCGCCCCATGAAGCCCATGACCGAGCACACCATCATCACCCGCGAGGCCCTGGAGGCCGAGTTGCGCAAGATCCGGGAGAAGGGCTACGCGGTGGACGACGAGGAGATCGAGCCGGGCCTGCACTGCATCGCCGCCCCCATCTTTGACCACCGGCACAAGCCGGTGATGGCCCTGTCGGTGTCCTTCCCCTACGGCCGGCTCTGGGATGTGGACTGGGAGGAGGCCACCCGGGACGTGCTGTACTACGCCCGGCAGATCTCGGAGCGCCTTGGCTGTGTGGCGTAGCGATAGTCGAACTGCACAAGAAGAGGCGCCGTATACCCGGGCATAAAGGAACAAAGTGAACAGAAAATTTGAAGGGAACGAACAGTTCCCTTCAAATTGGCAAATACAATCGAACGCTGTTCGTTATTAACGAAAAACGGAGGGCGCGTATGGAAGACATCAGGGATCGGCTGTTTCAGAAGGTTGCGGAAAAGCGGTTCCGGGCGGTACTCACCGCCGAGCGGGCCGGCGTGCTCTCCGGCGGGGAGGCGGCCAGAGCCTGGGCGGCGAAGCTGGGGATCGAGCTGGAGCTGTGCAAGGCGGACGGGGAGGACATCGGCCACGGGGAGCGCATCGGCAACCTGGCCGCCACCGCCAAGCAGATGGCCCTGGCGGAGGAGGTCCTCATCGGCACCCTGGCCAAGGCCAGCGGCATCGCCACCGCCGCCCGGACCGCGGTGCTCCTGGCCGACGGCAGGGCGGAGATCGTTTCCGGCTCCTGGAAGAAGATGCCCCCGGAGATCAAGGGGCTGGTGCGCCGGGCCATCGCCGACGGCGGGGCCTCCTTCCGCATCACCGAGCCCCCGATGATCTACCTGGACAAGAACTTCCTCCGGATGCTGGGGGGCATCCCGGCGGCGCTGGAGGCCTGCGCCCCCTTCCCCGGCCACACCAGGGTGGTGCAGATCCGCAGCGAGGACGGGGATGTGGACGAGGAGACCGCCGAGGCCATCCGCGGCGGGGCGGACATCCTGATGGTGGACACCGGAAAGGCCGAGGACCTGGACCGGTGCGTGGCCAGGACCGCGGCCCTGGGCGCCCGGGGGCGGGTGAAGGTGGCCTTCGCGGGGAACGTGAAGCTCACCGACATCCCGGCCCTGGCCGGGCGGGCCGACATCCTGTGCATTGGAAAAGAAATCGTGGACGCCCTGCTGCTGGACATGAAACTGGACGTCATCGGGGAGGCATGAGCCGTGGGACTCAATCTGCTGGAAAAGACCGAGCTGTGGGTGAATGAGATCACCCTGGAAAACGCCAATCTCACCGACATGGCCCACGCGGTGGCCGGAGTGCTGGGCCTGCCGGAGAACGAGGTGCTGGTGGTGGACGTGCGCCCCCGGCACATCACCTTCGACGTGCTGGCCAAGGAGGTGCCCCAGGAGAACATCATGGGCAAGGAGGAGGCCATCCTGGAGGCCCTGGGGAAGATCCCCGGCGTCCACCTGACGCCGGAGAGCTACCTCCACTCCAACGGCATCCTGGGCCTCATCTGCGCCGGGGTGGAACACCCGGAGGCGGTGCTGGACAGGGTGGCCGGCATGACCAGCGAGATCCAGAGCCGCATCGCCCGGCGGGCCATCGTGTTCCCCACCGGCTTTGAGCTGAAGCAGGGCCTCATCGAGGACACCAACACCCCCTACCTGAAGGGCCTGCTGGAGGAGCGGGGCTACACCGTCACCGTGGGGGAGATCATGGAGGACGACCTCGCGGACATCTGCGACAAGCTGGACGACGCCCTCTCCCGGGGCTTCGGCCTCATCCTCACCACCGGCGGGGTGGGCGCCGAGGACAAGGACCACTCGGTGGAGGCCATCTGCCGCATGGACCCCACTGCCGCCACCCCCTATATCGTCAAGTTTCAGCAGGGCACCGGCCGCCACGTGAAGGACGGGGTGCGCATCGGCGTGGGCCGGGAGGGCCCCAGCCTGATGGTCTCCCTGCCCGGGCCCCACGACGAGGTGGAGTGCGCCGCGCCGGTGCTGCTCCGGGGCCTGGAGGAGGGCTGGAGCAAGGAGGTCCTGGCCGACCGCCTGGCCGCCGTCCTGGCCGACAAGTGGCGGCAGAAGGGCCTGGGCCACGGGCACCATCACGGGTGATCCCTACCTTATAAATATAGATATAGAAACCTGACGGGAAAGAAAGGACTTGAGACCATGGATCACAAAAAGGCCGCCCAGCAGCTCTGGGACGCGGAGCAGGGCCGGTACCAGATCGACATGCTCACCCTCCACGAGCCCGGGATGACGGTGGAGGACGCCTACGCCGTCCAGCTGGAGAACGTCCGCCGCCGCGAGGCCGAGGGGCAGAAGGTCATCGGCATGAAGATCGGCCTGACCAGCGCGGGGATGCAGAAGCTGCTGAACGTCAACGAGCCAGACTACGGGCACCTGTTTGACAACATGCTCCTGCTGGAGCGGGACACCTGCTCCATGTCCGGGCTCATCCAGCCCAAGGTGGAGGGGGAGCTCTCCTTCTGCCTGAACAAGACCCTGAAGGGCCCCGGCGTCACCATCGCCGACGTGTACGACGCCACCGCCTGGGTCACCCCGTCCATTGAGATCGTGGACTCCCGCATCAAGGACTGGAAGATCAAGCTGTGTGACACCATCGCCGACAACGGCTCCTCCGCCCGCTTCATGCTGGGCGGGCGGATGGTCCCCATCGGGGCGGTGGATATGCGCCTGACCGGCATGACCCTGGAGAAGAACGGGGAGCTGGTCTCCTCGGGCACCACCG
This sequence comes from Candidatus Galloscillospira excrementavium, assembly GCA_018711785.1. Lineage (GTDB taxonomy): Bacteria > Bacillota > Clostridia > Oscillospirales > Oscillospiraceae > Galloscillospira_A > Galloscillospira_A excrementavium. The sequence goes on along the minus strand of DVHW01000075.1, from coordinate 2,253 downwards.
CCGAGGTGTGGGGCAACCCCGCCGCCTCGGTGGCCTGGCTGGCCAACAAGCTGGGGGAGTTCGGCATCGAGCTCAAGGCGGGGTCCATCGTCATGGCCGGCGCCGTCACCGCCGCCCTGCCCGCCCAGGCGGGGGATTCCTTCACCGTCAGCTTCCACGGCCTGGGCAGCGTCACGGTCAAATTTGTCGACTGAAAACATGAGAGGAGAGACAGGAGAGAGCATGGACAAAATCAAAGTAGGCATCATCGGGCCGGGCAACATCGGCACCGACCTGATGTACAAGGTCATGCGCAGCCAGAACCTGCAGATGAAGACCATGACCGGCATCGTGGAGTCTGAGGGCATCAAGCGGGCCGCCGCCCTGGGCTTCCAGACCTCCATCGAGGGGGTCAAGGCGGTGGCCGAGGACCCGGAGATCGGCATCGTGTTCGACGCCACCGGCGCCGCCGCCCACATGAAGCACGCCCCCATTCTGAAAGCGGCGGGCAAGATCGTCTTTGACATGACCCCCGCGGCCGTGGGCCCCTTCGTGGTGCCCTGCGTCAACCTGGACCACCTGCAGGAGCTCAACACCGACAACTACAACATGGTCACCTGCGGCGGCCAGGCCACCATCCCCATCGCCTACGCCATCAACCGGGTGGCGGACAGCGAGTACACCGAGATCGTGGCCTGCATCTCCTCCAAGAGCGCCGGACCCGGCACCCGGGCCAACATCGACGAGTTCACCCAGACCACCGCCAAGGCCCTGAAGGTGGTGGGGGGCGCCGACCGGAGCAAGGCCATCATCATCCTCAACCCCGCCGAGCCCCCGCTGATGATGTCCAACACCATCTACTCCATCGTGAAGAACCCGGATGAGAAGGCCATCGTGGCCTCGGTGAACGAGATCGTCAAGGAGGTCCAGGCCTATGTGCCCGGCTACTCCCTGCGGGTGCCGCCCATCGTGGACGGCAACAAGGTGACCGTCATCGTCCAGGTGGAGGGGGCGGGGGACTTCCTGCCCAAGTACTCCGGCAACCTGGACATCATCAACGCCGCCGCCGTGGCCGCCGCCGAAAAGGTGGCCGCCAAGATGCTGAAGGAGGGGAAGTAACCATGAGCCTGGATAAAAACCGCAAGATACATATTGTGGACACCACCCTCCGGGACGGCAGCCACGCCGTCAGCCACAGCTATACCGTGGACCAGGTGACCGCCATCGCCTCCGGCCTGGACAAGGTGGGGGTGGACATCATCGAGCTGAGCCACGGCGACGGCCTGGCCGGCTCCTCCATCAACTACGGCTTCTCCAAGGTGCCCGAGATGGAGCTGCTCAAGGCGGCCAGCCGGGTGGTGAAGAACGCCAAGCTGGGGGTGCTCCTCCTGCCGGGCGTGGGCACCATTGAGGACCTGAAGGAGGCCCGCGCCAATGGCGCCCAGGTGGTCCGGGTGGCCACCCACGTCACCGAGGCCGATATCGCCATCCAGCACCTGAAGGCGGCCCGGGAGCTGGGCATGATGCCGGTGGGCTTTCTGATGATGGCCCACATGGCCACCCCGGAGAAGATCCTGGAGCAGGCCAAGATCTTCGTGGACGCGGGGGCCGAGTATGTGAACATCGCCGACTCCGCCGGTTACATGACCCCCGACGACGTGAGGGCCCGCATCTCCCTGCTGGTGGAGCAGCTGCCCATCCCCGTGGGCTTCCACGCCCACAACAACCTGAGCCTGGCGGTGGCCAACGCCCTGGCGGCGGTGGAGTGCGGCGCCGACTACATCGACGTCACCTGCCGCGGGCTGGGCGCCGGCGCGGGCAACGCCCAGGCCGAGGTGGTGGCCGGTGTGTTCCAGCGCCTGGGCTATCAGACAGGACTGGATTTCTACGGCTACATGGACCTGGCGGAGAACGTGGTGGAGCCCATCATGCAGCGGCCCCAGATCATCAAGAGCGCCCCCCTCATGCTGGGCTACGCGGGCGTGTACTCCAGCTTCCTCCTCCACACCTACCGGGCGGCGGAGAAGTTCCACCTCAACCCCCGGGACATCCTGGTGGAGCTGGGCCGGCGGGGCATGGTCGGCGGGCAGGAGGATATGATCACCGACGTGGCCTACGCCCTGTCGCAGCAGCAGAAGAAGGGCTGAGAGGGCGGAATCTCCGGCCGCCGACCAAATCCGGCGCTCCGCGCCGTCAAGCGTTTTGGCCCGGGGCCAAAACCTTGGCCCTGACGGGATTCACTCCCGGCAGGACGGGTGAAATGGGGCCCCCGCG
>DVHW01000074.1 GCA_018711785.1 Candidatus Galloscillospira excrementavium | reverse complement strand
ACCAGCCTGGTCCGCCGCCACCTCCGGGCCCCGGAGCTGAAGATCCGGGAGCAGGTGGTGGGCCGGCGGTCCCTGACGCCGGTGGACGTGCTGTGGCTGGAGGGCATCGCCGATCCGGAGACCGTGAAGCGGGTGGAGGAGCGGCTGGCGGACATGGACATCGACGCCCTGCTCTCCGCCGGGGATCTGGAGGAGTACCTGGTCCGCGACAGCCGCACCGCCTTCCCCCTGGCCCTCCACACCGAGCGGCCCGACCGCTTCTGCTCCGGCCTGGCCGACGGACGGGTGGGCATCCTGGCCGAGGGCCTCCCCCTGGGCTACCTGGTGCCGGGGACGGCGGAGCAGTTCCTCCGGGCGCCGGAGGACAAGGCGGACAACTGGATCCTGGCCTCGGCCCTTACCGTGCTGCGCTACCTGTGCATGCTGGTGACCCTGCTCCTGCCCGCCTTCTATGTGGCGGTGGTGGGTTTTCACCAGGAGATGATCCCCACCCGGCTGGCCCTGTCCATCATCGCGGCCAAGCGGGACGTGCCCTTCCTCACCGCGGTGGAGGTGCTGGTGCTTCTGGTGGCCTTCGAGATCCTCCAGGAGGCCGGGCTCCGCCTGCCCCAGGCGGTGGGGCACACGGTGTCCATCATCGGCGGCCTGGTGGTGGGCACCGCGGCGGTGGAGGCCAAAATTGTCTCTCCCGCGGTGCTCATCGTGGTGGCGGTGGCCGGCATCACCGGGTACACCATGCCAAGCCAGGAGTTCGGCGGCGCCCTGCGCATCTGGCGGTTCCTGCTCACCATCCTGGCCAGCTTCGCCGGGCTGTTCGGCCTGGTCATGGGCTCCGCGGTGCTCATCCTGCGCCTGGCCCGGCTGGAGAGCTTCGGCGTGTGCTACCTGACCCCCTTTGCCTCCGGCAGCGCGGGGGCCATAGGGCGGGCGGTGATCCGCCCGCCCCTGGCCAGCACCAAGCTGCGCCCGGCCCACCTCCGCCCCCCAAACCGGAGGAAGCGGCGGTGAGGGGCCGGCGAATCCTGGCCGCGGCGGCGGCGCTCCTGCTGCCTCTGAGCGGCTGCGGCCGGGTGGGAGAGCTGCCCTATGCCAGGGAGATGGAGGACATGGCCCTCATGCGCACCCTGGGAGTGGATCTGGAGGATGGCGGCGTGCGGGTGACGGCGTCCAGCGGCGTGCAGAGCCGGGGGGTGGACCAGGGAGAGGAGCCGCCTCTGGTACTCTCCAGTGTCTCCGGGACGGTGAGCGGGGCCTGCCTGGCCATGCAGTCTTACGGCACCTCCTATGTGTTCTACGGACACGTGGGCCAGCTTCTCCTGGGGGAGGATATGGCCGGCAGTGGGCTGGCGGAGGCCCTGGACTATATCGAGCGGGACCCGGAGATGCGCCTGGGCACCGAGCTGTTCGTGGTCCGGGGCGCCACGGCGGCGGACGCCCTGTTCTCCGCCGCGTCGGAGAGCGCCTCGTCCGCCGAGCGGCTGGAGGCCATTGAGGACGACGAGGGAGAACAGCCCGACGCCATGACCCGGAGCGTGGGGGATGTGCTCTCCGACCTGAGCAAGCACAGGGCGGCCTTTGCCCCGGCGCTGGAGCTGCGGGAGAAGCGGGAGGGGGATGGCGGCGCGGGAGAGAAGCAGCTGGCCTCCGCCGGATACGCCATCTTCCGCGAGGACGGTCTGGCGGGCTGGGCGGAGGGCGACGCGGCCTACGGGGTCAACCTGATGGAGGGCCAGGTGGACGCCGATGTGCTGGAGTTGGACACCGACAGCGGAAAGACCGCCCTGCGGGTGGTGGACGCCAAAACCACCGTGGGCGCGGTGTTTGACGGGGACACCCTGACCGGGCTGGCGGTGGCCTGCACCGTTGAGGCCAATTTGGCCCAGGCGCCGGAGGGCTTTTCGGACTGGGATGAAGCCCTGCTGGAGGAGCTGCGGAGAGCCCTGGAGGAGACCGAGCGGGCCCGGCTGGAGGCGGTGCTGGACCTGTCACGGACGCTGGAGGCCGACTTTTTGGGGCTGAAAAAACGGGCCGGGCTGGCCGCCCCCTGGCGCTGGGCCGCCCTGCAGGAGCAGTGGGAGGACGCCCTCCCGGACCTGGACATCCAGGTCTTGGTAAAGGGCACCATCCTGCGCAGCTACGACACGGCCGGAAGGGTCTGACTACTATTTATTATTAGGACTAGGAAGAACCGCCCGCTGGGAATTGCGGCGAAAGGAAAGGAGGAGAGGCGACATATCCGACCATCAGATCTCCATGCGGCAGCTGCTGGCGCTGCTCTTCGCGGCGCTCCTCTCCCCGGCGGTGCAGCTGCTGCCCAGGAGCAGCGCCACGCTGGCGGGGGAGGCGGGGTGGCTCTCGGCTCTGGCCGCCCTGCCGGTCTATCTGCTCCTGTGCTGGCTGGTGCTCCGTCTGCTGGGCCGCTTTCCGGAGGGGACCGGACTGGCGGAGGCCTTTCAGCACACCCTGGGCGCCCCGCTGGGGAAGGGGCTGACCCTGCTCTACCTGCTCTGGGGGCTGGTGGCGCTGGCGGCCAATCTGCGCTCCTGCGGGCAGCGGCTGCTGACCACCAGCTACCGCAATACCTCCCTGTGGGGCTTCGTATTCCTTCTGCTGGCAGTGGTATTTTGGACGGCCAGAGGGAAGCTCTCCGCCTTCGCCCGGGCGGGAGAGATCTTTTTCCTCATCCTGTGCATGGCCCTGGGGGCAGTGCTGCTTTTCGGCGCCTTTAACCTGGAGGCGGACAATGTGCTCCCCGTCTGGGTGGAGGATGTGCCGGATGTCCTGACCTCGGCGGTACCCGTGCTGGGGACGCTGGGGCACACGGTCTTCGGGGGCTTTCTGGCGGGAGAGCTCCGCCGGAAGGAGGGGGACCGGAGGCGGGCTCTGGGCTGGGCCGCGGTATTCTGCCTTCTGCTCACGGCGTTCCAGCTGGTGAATCTCGGGAATTTCGGCCCTGGTTTGGTGTCCCGGATGGACGTGCCCCTCTATATGCTGGCCAAGGGCATCGGCGTCCGGGGCGGCTTTGAGCGGATCGAGTCGGTGGTGGTGGCTTTGTGGGTGCTCTCTGACCTGGTGCTCGCGGGCGTGCTGGCCTTCGCCTGCTGCCGGATGGCCCGGAGCGTATTCGGGCTGCGGCGGGCCGAACAGGCGGCCCTGCCGGTGGCCCTGCTGGGAGGCGCGGGAGCGGTGCTGCTCTTCTCCGACGGGTTTGCCCTGCGCCGCTTCACGGAGACCATCCTGACGGCGGGGAACCTTTTGCTCGGTTTTGCGGTCCCGCTGGTGGTGTGCCTTGTGGCCGCGGTTCGTCAAAAAAGCGGATAGGAGGCGGATATAGTGGCTGCCGCGACAGAAAAACCACACCATCTTGTTGTGTGTATTTTTTGGAAAAAGAAAGCATAAAAAAAGTAAAAAAAGTGTTGACAAAGCGGCGGAGCTCTGATATATTAATCAAGCGCCTCACGAGAGCGAAAGCATTGTGCGAAGAGCGTTTCCGGGAATCGGACCTGGCGGCCCGGCAAAAAAGAAACGAAAAAAGCACTTGACAAAGTTCCTGAGGTGTGGTAACTTAAGAGAGTTCGCGGAAGCGGGCGGGGCTGGATGAGAGCTCGAGGGACTTCGAAAAGAAGTTGAAAAAAGGGCTTGACAGCGAGCGCGAGATGTGCTAAAGTAAAGTTCCTGCCG
>DVHW01000073.1 GCA_018711785.1 Candidatus Galloscillospira excrementavium | reverse complement strand
GGCTGAAACAGCCCCAAGCCCTTTTGTGGTTTTTCAGCAGACTTTATTATAGCAGAAAATCCCGCCGATTAGAAGCCCGGGCGCCAAAAACCCGCTACACCTTGATGCACAGGGCCTTAAGCTCCTCTCGGGTGCCCCGGAACACGTTCATGTCGATGTAGTTCTGCGCCCCCGCGTAGCCCGCCAGCTCCCCCGTGTGGGAGTACTGCCAGAAGGTCCAGTCCCGCCACACCGGGGCGGCCACCGGCATACTCACCCACAGGGGGCAGTCCGGGTAGCGGTCCTCAACATAGAGGCGGTAGGACCGCTCGGTCACATAGAGGATGGGCTTGCAGCCATAGTGGGCCTCCAGGGCGGCGAGCAGCTCGTCCAGAATGGGCCAGACCTCCTCCGGGTCCTTGGGCTGCTCCAGATAGGGGCCGTAGAACTCGATGTCTACCACCGGCGGGAGGCTCCCCGCCTGGACCGGCACCACGGAGCAGAACCGGGCGGCCTGGCCGGCCCCCGGGCTGTCATAGCTGAAGAAGTGGTAGGCCCCGGCCAGCACGCCGGCCTCCCGGGCCCCCGCCCAGTTGGCGGAAAAACGGGAGTCAGTGAGGCCGCTGCCCTCGGTGGCCTTGATAAAGGCGAAGTCCACCCCCTGCCGCCGGAGCAGGCCCCAGTCCACCTCCCCCTGGTAGGAGGACACGTCCACCCCCCACACCTCCCATGGGCGGGGGTCCACCTGGTCGGGCCACAGGAGCAGCCCCCGGCCCCGAAGAGCCGCGTAGCCCAGGGCGGCGGCCAGGACCACCGCCAGGAGGACCCGCAGGGTCCGCCGCAGGTGCTTCATGCCTCTCCCCTCCTCGCCGCCGTTTTCTCTCATTATGGCCCAGACGGGGCGATAAAGCAACAAAAATCTGGCGGTCCGTCCCGAAGGGCGGCCCGCCAGAGTGTCCTGTGCTCGCTCAGTAGAGATTGGTGTAGCCCATGAGGAACTGGTCCACCTCCCGGGCCGCGGCGCGGCCCTCGGCGATGGCCCACACCACCAGGGACTGGCCCCGGCGCATGTCGCCGGCGGCAAAGACCTTGGGCACGCTGGTGGCATAGCTGCCCTGGGGGGTCTTGACCACGCCCCGCTCGGTCAGCTCCACGCCGAAGGCCTTCGGCACCTCGGGCCGGCAGCCCACAAACCCGGCGGCGATGAGCAGCAGGTCGCAGGGGAGCTCCTCCTCGGTGCCGGGGACGGGCTTCAGGTCCTTGCCCAGCCGCACCGTCTTCACCGCCCGGAGGTTCCCCTCTTCGTCGGAGAGGAGCTCGGTCACGGTGGTCTGGTAGAGGCGGGGGTCCCGGCCGAAGACGGCGATGGACTCCTCCTGGCCGTAGTCGGTCTTGCACACCCGGGGCCACTCGGGCCAGGGGTTGCTCTCGGTCCGGCGGTCGGGGGCCTTGGGCATCATCTCCAGCTGGAGCACGCTCTTGCAGCCGTGGCGGATGCAGGTGCCCACGCAGTCGTTGCCCGTGTCGCCGCCCCCCACGATGATGACTTGCTTGTCCTTGGCGGAGACATACTTTCCGTCCTGAAGGCCGGAGTTTAAGAGGCTCTTGGTGGTGGACTTGAGGAAATCGACCGCAAAGTAGACCCCCTTTACATCCCTTCCGGCTACCTTCAAATCCCGGGGCTGTCCGGCGCCGCAGCAGAGGACCACCGCGTCAAAGTCCCGCAGCAGCTCTTTGGCCGTCTTGGGCTTGCCCATGTCGGCATTGACCTGGAAGGCGACCCCCTCGGCGCGCATCTTCTCCACCCGGCGCTCCACAATGTCCTTCTTCAGCTTCATATTGGGGATGCCGTACATCAGCAATCCCCCCACCCGGTCCTCCTTCTCAAAGACGGTGACCAGGTGGCCCCGGCGGTTGAGCTGGTCGGCCACCGCCAGGCCGGACGGGCCGGAGCCCACCACCGCCACCTTCTTGCCGGTGCGGACCTTGGGCGGCCGGGGCTCCATGAGCCCATGGGCCCAGGCGTCCTCGATGATGCCCAGCTCGTTTTCCTTGATGGTCACCGCGTCCCCGTTGAGGCCGCAGGTGCAGGCCGCCTCGCACAGGGCGGGGCAGACCCGGCCGGTAAACTCGGGGAAGTTGTTGGTCTTGAGCAGCCGCCGGGCCGCCAGGTCGAAGTTCCCGGTGTAGACCAGGTCGTTCCACTCGGGGATGAGGTTGTGCAGCGGGCAGCCGGACACCATGCCGCTGAGCACCGCCCCCGACTGGCAGTAGGGCACGCCGCACTCCATGCACCGGGCCCCCTGCCGCCGCCGTTCGGCCTCGGGGAGCCTGGGGTGGAACTCGTTGAAGTGGCGGATGCGCTCTTCAGGGCGCTGGGCGGGGTTGTTCTCCCGCTGGTAGTCCAAAAATCCGGTGGGCTTTCCCATTACCGCTCCCCTCCTCTCGTATTGGCGTAGAAGGCCTCCACCTGGGCCTGCTCCCGGGTCATGCCCTTCTCCTCGAACTGGGCGATGGAGCGCATCATCCGGTCGTAGTCCCGGGGCAGGATCTTCTTGAAGTGGGGCAGGTTGCCCTCAAAGTCAGCCAGAATCTCCGCCCCCCGCTTGGAGCCGGTGGCCGCCACATGCTCTTCGATGAGGGCCCGGAGCTCGGCGATGTCGTGCTTCTCGGCGACGCTCTCCATGCTCACCAGCTCCTTGTTGAGCCGCAGATAGAGGTCCCGGTCCGCGTCCCACACATAGGCGATGCCCCCCGACATGCCGGCCGCAAAGTTCTTGCCGGTCCGGCCCAGGACCACCACCCGGCCGCCGGTCATATACTCGCAGCCGTGGTCGCCCACGCCCTCCACCACCGCCGTGGCCCCGGAGTTGCGCACGCAGAAGCGCTCCCCG
>DVHW01000072.1 GCA_018711785.1 Candidatus Galloscillospira excrementavium | reverse complement strand
CGCGCTGCACAGGAGCATCACCGCGAACACCAGCACATTGACCCACGAAAAGCCGTTGACGCTCTCCTGGGTGAACAGAACGCCCCATGCGAAGTAGTCAGAGAGCACGGGCACCTTCTGCTCCGGCATCATGGCGTTGGACAGGCAGTTGCCCAGGGGCACCACAAAGGTGACCAGCAGGGTGCACACGCCCGCCTTCAGCCAGGGCCCCGCCGGGAGCCAGTAGAGCGCTGCAAAGAGGAGCCAGAGGAAGGCCAGGCCGTAGGCGGCGATAGGATAGGCAAAGCCCAGCAGCCAGTCCCCGTGGCTGAAGAGGCAGATCACGGCCAGCAGAATGGGGACCCAGAGGGTGAGTATGCCCATGGCGAGGGGGGCCACATGGCGGCCATAGAACCGCCACACCGCCCATACGCCCCAGGGCAGGGCCAGGCAGACCGCGGTGATGGCCATGGCGCCGCCCACCCAGCAGCCGCCGGTGAAGCCCCAGCAGGCCAGCAGGAGCAGGAGCAGACAGCCGGAGGCCGCCCCCATGCACACCGCAAGCCGGTCCTTCCGCACCAGGAAGGGCAGGTTGGTCAGGCAGAAGGCCAGGGCCAGGGAGGCAAACACGATCCAGAACCAGGTCAGGCCGCCGTCAAAGGCCAGGTTGCAGATGAAGCAGGGAATGAGCGCGGCCGCATAGGCGGCGGCAAAAAAGATCTGCACGCCCTTCACCACTCCGTTCCACACCGCGGCCGCCCGGGCCTGGGCCGCCGCACCGTCGTCGTCGCAGGCGGTGAAGAACTCGTGCTCCGAGATGCCCAGCTCCCGGCAGATGGCCGTCACCAGAGACACGTCGGGATAGGACAGCCCCCGCTCCCACTTGGAAACGGTGGACTCAGTCACATAGAGGGCCTGGGCCAGGTCCCGCTGGGTCAGTCCGGCGCTTTGGCGCTTTCGGCGGATATACGCGCCGAAGGATTTTTTCTCGTCCATCAAGAGGACCTCCTGTCGGTTTCTCCCCTGCCCGGTCCCGGCGTCTGCCGGGCGGGAACAGGTGGCGGGGGTGGGGCGCGCCGCCCACGCCTGACATAGTAGCTCTCTGCCGCCGCCCTGTCAAGGAAATGGCCCCTTTTGGCTCCTCGACCCGCAGTCGAGTCCTGGGCCCCAACGGTTTCGGGGGATTCTTCTCCAAGCGCAGAAGAGAAGCAGGCGGCTGCCCCGAGCGGGACAGCCGCCTGCTTTTTCTCGCTTTTTGTGGGAGCCTCCGCCCCGCCTATCCGCCCAGATAGGCCTTCTTGACGCTCTCGTCCTCCAGCAGGGCGGCGCCGGTGCCGGTAGTGACGATGTGCCCGGTCTCCAGCACATAGCCCCGGTCGGCCACGCTGAGGGCCATCTGGGCGTTCTGCTCCACCAGGAGGATGGTGGTCCCGCTCTGGTGCAGGGAGCGGATGATGTCAAAGATCTGGTCCACCAGGATGGGGGCCAGGCCCATGGAGGGCTCGTCCAGCATCAGCAGCTTGGGATGGGACATGAGGGCCCGGCCCATGGCCAGCATCTGCTGCTCGCCGCCGGAGAGGGTGCCCGCCACCTGCCGCCGGCGCTCCTTCAGCCGGGGGAACTGGCCGTAGACCCGCTCCAGGTTGTCCGCCCGGGGCTGGGTGAAGGCCCCCATCTCCAGGTTTTCCTCCACCGTCATCTGCAGGAAGATGCGCCGCCCCTCGGGCACCTGGGCCAGGCCCTTGGCCACCAGCTTATGGGCGGGCACCGACTGGATGGACTCTCCCATAAACTCGATGGACCCGGTCTGGGAGTGGAGCAGGCCGGAGATGGTGTTCAGGATAGTGGACTTCCCCGCGCCGTTGGCGCCGATGAGGGTGACGATCTCCCCGTCGTTGACCTCGAAGGAGACCCCCTTGATGGCGTGGATGCTGCCGTAGTACACATTGATGTCGTTGACCTTCAGCACGTCGTCAGCCCCCTTTCCGCTTGCCCAGATAGGCCTCGATCACCGTGGGATTGGCCTGGATCTCCTCCGCGGTGCCCTTGGCGATGACCTGGCCGAAGTTGAGTACGCAGATGCCCTCGCAGATCCCCATGACCAGCTTCATGTCGTGCTCGATGAGGAGGACCGCGATCTGGAAGGTGTCCCGGATCTTGACGATGTTCTCCATGAGCTCGGCGGTCTCGGAGGGGTTCATGCCCGCCGCCGGCTCGTCCAGCAGCAGCAGGGAGGGATTGGTGGCCAGGGCACGGACGATCTCCAGCCGGCGCTGGGCGCCGTAAGGCAGGCTCCCCGCCTTGTGGCCCGCCAGGTCCTGCATACCGAAGATGCCCAGCAGCTCTATGGCCCGCTCGTGGGCGGCCTTCTCCTGCCGCCAGTACTTGGGCAGGCGCAGCACGCCGGTGAGGGCGGAGTACTTCTCCTGGTTGTGCAGGCCGATCTTCACGTTGTCCTCCACCGACAGGTTGGAGAACAGCCGGATGTTCTGGAAGGTGCGGGCGATGCCCATGCGGTTGATCTGGGCGGTGGTCTTGCCCGCGGTGTCCAGTCCATCCAGCAGGATGGTGCCCCGGGTGGGCTGGTAGACCTTGGTCAGCAGGTTGAACACCGTGGTCTTGCCCGCGCCGTTGGGGCCGATGAGGCCGGCGATCTCGGTGCGGCCGATGGTCAGGTTGAAGTCATCCACCGCCCGCAGCCCGCCGAAGTCGATGCCCAGGTGGCTGCACTCCAGGATAGGGGACTTGTCCAGGTCCCGCTCGGGGATGATGGAGTGGCTGGGCACCGGCACCATCTTTCCCTTTTCAAACTTCTTAGCCATCTGCCTCTGCCCCCCTTCTTCTGGGAATGATGCGCCCGGCCAGGTCACGCAGTCTGGGGTTGTGGGTGGCCAGCATCACCAGGATGAGGATGATGGCATAGAGGAGCATGCGCAGGTCGGCATACTCCCGCAGGGCCTCGGGCAGGACGTAGAGCACCACGGTGGCGATGATGGAGCCCCACATGTTGCCCAGCCCGCCCAGCACCACGTAGACCAGCACCAGGATAGAGGTGTTGAAGTCAAACTGGGCGGCGTTGACGCTGGCGTAGTTCAGCCCGAACAGGGCCCCGGCGGCCCCCGCCAGGGCGGCGGAGGTGACGAAGGCGATGAGCTTGTACTTGGTGACGTTGATGCCCACGCTCTCGGCGGCGATGCGGTTGTCCCGGATGGCCATGACCGCCCGGCCGGTGCGGCTGCGCACCAGGTTGAGCACCACGATGAGGGTGATCATCACCAGCACAAAGCCCACGGTGAAGGTGGCGATGCGGTCGTTGCCCGAGGCGCCCTGGGCGCCTTTGATGATCTCGATGCCGTTCTCACTCAGGCCCAGGCTCTGGATGTTCTGGTTGCCGTCGAAGTTGAAGGCAAAGTGGAGGCCCCGCTCATCCCAGCCCACCAGCAGGCAGTTGATGATGTCCTTGATGATCTCGCCGAAGGCCAGGGTGACGATGGCCAGGTAGTCCCCCCGGAGCCGCAGCACCGGGACACCCACGATCAGGCCCACCACGGCGGCGATGAGAGTGCCCACCACCAGGGCCAGCACCAGCCGCACCAGCTCGTTGGGCACCGTCTGGGACAGGCTCATGGAGACAATGATGCCGCTGAAGGCGCCCACGCTCATGAATCCCGCGTGGCCCAGGCTCAGCTCGCCCAGGATGCCCACTGTCAGGTTCAGGCTCAGGGCCATGCAGATATAGGCGCAGATGGGCACCAGCATTCCCGTCATCTGGCGGTTGAGCAGGCCCAGGCTCTTGCAGGCCATGACCACGACAAAGGCCAGGATGACCCCCGCGTAGGTGGCGTAGTCCACCTTGGTGGCCCGCTTCATGTTCTTGAAATAGCTCTTCATCCCGGCCACCTACACTTTCTCGGGCACATACTTGCCCAGAAGGCCCGAGGGCTTCACCAGCAGTACGATGATGAGCACCGCGAAGAGAATGGTGTTGGACAGCTGGGTGGAGATGTACGCCTGGGCCAGGGCCTCAATGATCCCCAGCAGGATGCCGCCCAGGAAGGCCCCGGGGATGGAGCCGATACCCCCGAACACCGCGGCGGTAAAGGCCTTGATGCCGGGCATGGAGCCGGTGGTGGGCTGGAGCACCGGGGAGTAGGAGCACAGCAGCACCCCGGCGATGGCTGCCAGGGCGGAGCCGATGGCGAAGGTCATGGAGATGGTGGAGTTGACGTTGATGCCCATGAGCTGGGCCGCCCCCCGGTCCTCCGAGCAGGCCCGCATGGCCTTGCCCATCTTGCTCTGGCTGGTAAAGACGGTCAGGGCCACCATGATGACCACGCAGGCCACGATGGTCAGCAAGGCCACATAGGAGATGCGCAGCTGGCCGTCAAAGAGGGTCAGCTGGTCGCTGACCACGGGGGTGAAGTTCACCGGGTTGGCCCCGAAGAGGAGCTGGGCGGCGTTCTGCAGGAAGTAGCTCACGCCGATGGCGGTAATGAGCACCGCCAGGGACCCGGCCTGCCGCAGGGGCTTATAGGCCAGGGCCTCGATGATGATGCCCAGCACGCCGCATACCACCATGGCCAGGATCACGCACACCAGGGTGGCAAGCCCCGAGGCCAGGGCGGGGGGCGCTTCCCCAAACAGGCGGGTCAACAGGCTGGTCCGGGCGAAGTTGGTGGCGTAGAAGACCACATAGCTCCCCACCATGATGACGTCGCCGTGGGCGAAGTTGAGCATCTTGGCGATGCCGTAGACCATGGTGTAGCCCAGGGCGATGATGGCGTAGATGCTCCCCAGGCTGATGCCGGTGATCAGGTAGGACAGAAATTCCATTGGCTCTCACACCTCTCTCTTCCCATGGCCGAAACCGGGGCGGCGTGTCTGCCTCTCCGCGCCGCTCCGGTCTCTGCCACAGAAATGCAGGGGGCTGCCGGGCCACCCCGGCAGCCTGCCCTGTGCTCTTTTTGGTTGTTTCTCCCTCTGTCAGGGGGTGACGTAGGTGCCGTTCTCAATGATGACGGCGGCGGGGTCCTTGCTCACGGCGCCGTTGTCGTCCCAGGTCATCTCCGACCCGGCGCTGGTCAGGCCCACCAGGGACAGATCACCCATGGCGGCGATGAGGGCGTCGCAGATCTCCTCATTGGACATGTCGGCGGTGACGCCGGCAGCCTGGATGGCCTCGTAGATGATGTAGATGCCGTCATAGGCGTCAGCGGCGAACTGGTTGGGGGTGTCGCCGAAGCGGCTCTGGTACTCCGTCACAAAGGCCTGGGTGGCCTCGTCTTCTGCGTCGGCAGAGAAGGGGGTCAGCAGGTACACGCCCTCGGCCAGGCTGGTGTCAAAGCCGGGCACGGTCAGGATGCCGTCCATGCCGTCCACGCCGAAGAAGGTGGGGTGGTAACCCATCTGGTTGGCCTGGGTCAGGATGACGGAGGCGGGGGTGTAGTAGATGGGGAGGAAGATCATATCCGCCCCGGCGGACTCAGCGCCGGTGAGCTGGACGTTGAAGTCGGTCTGGTTGGCCTCACCGAAGGTGCCCTCATAGACGATCTCCATGCCCCGGGCCGTGGCCTCGGCATAGAAGTTGTCCCGGATGCCCTGGGAGTACGGGTCGTCGTTCTTATAGATGATGGCGATCTTGGGGTCCTCAAAATGCTCGTCGATGTACTGGGCGGAGCGGGTGCCCTGGTTGGAGTCGGTGAAGCAGACCTGGTATACGTTGTCGTTGCCTTCGATGACGTCGTCGCCGGAGCCGGAGGGGGTCAGGGTGAACACCCGCTCGTCATAGGTGTAGGGCACCACGGCCAGGGCGGGCTGGGTGGTGACGGTGCCCAGCAGGATCTGCATTCCCTGATCCATCAGGTTGTTGTAGGCGTTGACGGCGGTCTCGGCGTCGTTCACGTCGTCGGCGGAGATCAGGTTGAACTGCACCGGCCCGCCCAGGGCGTTGATCTCCTCCACGGCGATCTGAGCCGCGTTGAGCACGGCGGTGCCGTAAATGGCCGCGCCGCCGGTCAGGGGGCCGATCATGCCGATGGTAAAGGTGCCGCTGGCCTCGCCGGCGCTCCCGCCGCCGTCATCCGGGGCCTGGGTGGACGGGGTGTCGGTGTTGTCGGCCGCCGGGGTGGGGGTGGCCGTGTCGCCGCCGTTGGTATCGCCGCCGCAGCCGGCCAGCAGGCCCAGGGACAGGGCGGCCGCCAGGGCGAGTGCAAGAATCCGTTTCTTCATTTCATGCAACCTCCTTTCAGGTTGTTGACAATTATATTCATCATGGCCGGAATTGTCAACTGTCATTCTATACAATGCCCATCTCACACGGACAGATGTTGTGTGGACTATGACCAATTCCGGCAGAAATCGGTCAGATCACCAGCCCGCCGTTGGGAGCCAGGACCTGTCCGGTGATAAAGCTTGCCCCCTCCGAGGCCAGAAAGAGAAGGCTCTCCGCCACGTCCCCCGCCGTGCCGATGCGGCCCAGGGGGGTCTCCTCCCGCAGGGCGTCCAGGTCCGCCGGGGTGAGATTTTGGTTCATTTCCGTGGCAATGACCCCCGGGGCCACGCAGTTTACCGCAATGCCGGAGGGGCCCAGCTCCTTGGCCAGGGCCTTTGTCAGCCCGATGACCCCCGCCTTGGCCGCGGAATAGGCCGCCTCGCAGGAGCCGCCCGTCTGCCCCCACATGGAGGAGACTGTGAGGATCTTTCCCGCCTTCCGGGCGACAAAGTGGGGTATGACCGCCTTGCAGCAGTAAAAGACCCCGTCCAGGTCCACGGCGCAGAGCCTGCGCCAGTCCTCCACTGGCATTTCGCTCAAAAGTCCCTGCCAGGAGACCCCGGCGTTGCATATCAAAATGTCAAGTTGACAAAATTTATCCAACACATTGTCAACCATTTTCCGAACCTGTGACCAGTCGCCCACGTCGGCCTGCACCGTCAGCACCTCGCCCCCCGCTCCCCGGAGCTCCTCCGCCAGGGCCAGGGCCCGCTCCTCGCTGCGGTGGTAGTGGAGTGCCACGGCATACCCCGCCGCCGAGAACCGCCGGGCGGTCTCGGCGCCGATGCCCCGAGAGGCCCCGGTGATGAGGACTGTCTTTTGCATTCTGCCGCGCCTCCCTCTCACAGACTGTTCAGCCACCGGACGCACAGGGGCTGCCAGGCCGCCGCCCGCTCGTCCCGGTGGGCCTCGTCCCAGGCGCTCTCCCCGGTGGCCAGGCCCATGGCGTGGGGGCCGCTGGAGAACACATGGAGCTCGAAGGGCACTCCATGGGACCGGAGGGCGTCGGCGTAGCGCAGGGTGTGCTCCACGGGCACAGTGCCGTCGGTCACGGTGGACCAGAGGAAGGTGGGCGGATTGCGGCGGCTCACGCTCTCCTCCAGGGACAGCTCCGGCGGGATGGGGCCAGGCCCCAGCAGAGTGCGGTAGCAGGGCTCCATGCCCAGCTCGGGCCGGGCGGAGATGACCGGATAGCTGAGGATGGCCCCGTCGGGCCGCACCTGATCCGGCGTCAGGCCCAGCTCCTCTGACACCAGAGGGCTGCCCCAGAGATTGGCCACGCACCCGGCCAGGTGTCCCCCGGCCGAGAAGCCGCACACCGCCAGGCGGTCCACGCCGTATTTGTCCCGGTTCCGGCGGAGGAAGTCCATGGCGGCGCAGGCCTCCAGAAAGGCCTGGGGCCAGCAGGCGGGGGCCACGCTGTACTCCAGCACGAAGGCCTGCACCCCCGCGGCCAGGAAGGCCAGGGCCACCGGCTCCCCCTCCCCCGGCGCGGTGACCTGATAGCCCCCGCCGGGCAGGATGAGCACCGCCCAGCGCTTGCCGGTATCGGCCACCATGCCGGTGCGGGGGCGGGCGTAGGCGGTGAGGCGGACCTCGGTGGCGCTCCCGGGCAGGCGGGGGTTGAGGTCCTCCCGCCCAAATACTTCGTACAGCATCGCGTTTCCTCCCGTGGCGGCCAAGGCCGCAAATTTGTTTCAGTATACCAGATTTCCCCCCGCTGCGCCACCCCAGGGCAGCCTTTCTTTTCTCCGGCAAAGCCGCTTCATAATCCATAGGGCAGCTTAAATGGCGTTCTCCGAAAAAAGTATTGACAAAGCGTTTCCCCATTGGTATAATAATTTTCGCCGTTTGGACGATTAGCTCAGCTGGTATGAGCATCCGCTTGACGTGCGGGAGGTCACAGGTTCAAGTC
>DVHW01000014.1 GCA_018711785.1 Candidatus Galloscillospira excrementavium | reverse complement strand
GTGAGACCGCGCCCGCCGCTTTCCCATATCACATCGTCTTTTGCTCGGCCAGCTCCAGCTGGCGCTTCTCCAGGATCTTGGGGAAGCGCCAGAAGAAGAGAGTCCCCGTGGTGGCGGCGGCCAGAAAGTCTGCCACCGGCTCGGCCAGGAAAACAGCAAACACCTTGTCCGCGAAGAAGTGAGGCAGGATAAAAATGAGGGGGATGAGGAGGATGATCTTCCGCAGCAGGGCCAGGAAGAGGGAGATCCTGGCCTGGCCCAGGGCCACGAAGGTCTGCTGGCAGGAGAACTGGATGCCCAGCATAAACATGCACCCCACATAGATGCGCAGAGCCCATACGCCGATCTCCACCAGCTCCGGCTTGTCGTTGAACAGGGAGACAAACACCCCGGGCAGCAGCTCCAGAGCGGCAAAGGAGGCGCAGCTGAACACCAGGGAGCTGATGAAGAGAAGCCGGAAGGCCGCTTTCACCCGGTCCAGCTGCCCGGAGCCGTAGTTGAAGCCCACGATGGGCTGGGCCCCCTGGGACAGGCCCTGGAACAGCAGGGAGAACACCTGCATGACGCTGGAGCAGATGGTCATGGCCCCCACGGCCGGATTGCCGCCATAGGCCTTCAGGGAGGCGTTGAAGGAGATGTTCACCAGGCTCTCGGTGGCCTGCATGATGAAGGGGGAGAGACCCAGGGCCAGCACCGGGGCGAGGATGCTCCACCGGGGCCGGAGGAAGCGGCGCAGAATGCGCAGCTTCGTGCGTTTGCCCACCAGGAACCACACCACCCACACCGCCGATACCGCCTGGGCGGTGATGGTGGCCAGGGCCGCGCCCCGCACCCCCATGTCAAAGGCAAAGATGAACACCGGGTCCAGCACGATGTTGATGACCGCGCCGATGAGTACGGTCATCATGCCCATGGTGGAGAATCCCTGGGCAGTGATAAAGTAGTTCAGCCCCAGGGAGAGCTCCACGAAGATGGACCCCAGCAGGTAGATGGTCATGTAGTCCATGGCGTAGCCGATGGTCTCCTCAGTGGCGCCGAAGAGGTAGAGCATGGGCTCCTGGACGGCCAGAAACACCACCGTGGCCGCCAGGCCCAGCACGGTCAGCAGGGTGGTACAGCTGCCGAGGATGGCGTTGGCCCGCTCTTCGCTGCCCTCTCCCATGCGCACCACCGCCCGGGAGGCGCCGCCCATGCCCACCAGGGCGGAGAGGGCGGAAACAAAGAGGATCACCGGGAAGCAGACGCCCAGCCCGGTGAGGGCCAGGTCGCCCACCTCCTCGATATGGCCGATGTAGATGCGGTCCACGATGTTGTAGAGGGCGTTGACCAGTTGGGCGGTCACCGTGGGGACGGCCAGACGCACCAGCAGTTTCCCCACGCTGTCCCGGCCCAGGTCGTTGGTCCGTTTCGCCATGTCAGTCCGCCTCCTCGCCCTCCAGGAAATAGGTGGCCTCCATGTCGGCCGTGGCCAGGGCGAAGGCCAGGGGATACTTCTGGAGGGCCTGACCCACCAGGCGGTTGTCCTCGGTGCCCGAGAAGCCCATGTGCCAGCGGATGGCCATGGCCTCCTCCCGGGTGAGGCGGAGGTATCCATTGACGATGTACACGCTCTTCTCCCCGTGGCCGTAGGGGAGGGGGTCCTCAAAGAAGAAAGTGGGCACGGCGGTCCACTTGCCGTCGGGGCCCTTCACATTGCGGGAGCCCGCCTTGTAGCAGCCCACCTTGCAAACGTCGTGGAGCAGGGAGACAATGGCGATGGTCTCCTGGGAGTACTCCAGCCCGTAGAGCTCCTGGACCCGGGGGCGGGCGAGGTAGTCGGCCAGGCAGTGGTAGACATTGACGCTGTGGTCGCACAGCCCGCCGGGATAGGCCCCGTGGTACTTGGCCGAGGCGGGGGCGGTAAAGAAGTCGGACTTGTTCTCCAGGTAGTCCAGCAGGCCCTCCGCCCCGTCCCGGTGGATGTGGGTCTGATAGAGCTCGATAAATTCCTCTTTCGCGCTCATGGCTCATCCTCCTTGATGCAGCTGCACAGTAAATTTAATTATAGCACACTGCCCGGCAAAATGCCACCCGTCCGCCGGGAAAACCGCACCCCTCTGCCGCCCCTGTCATAGGATGGCGGGAAGGAGGTGGGTCATGGAACTTCCCGTTTCCCTTCTGACCGCCCTGCTGTTTTCTATGGCCTGTAATCTGGACACGGTCCTGCTCTCCATGGGGTACGCCGCACGGGGGATAAGCCTCTCCGCCGCCGGGACCCTGGTCATCGCCGCCGTCACCACATTTGTCACCTGGCTGTCCCTCCTCCTGGGGGACTGGGCCGCCAGGCTCCTGCCCGCCGGAGCGCCGGAGCTCCTGGGCGCTCTGGTGCTGGTGGGTATCGGGGCCTGGTTTCTGCTGGACGCCCTGCGCTCCCTGGGCAGGGAGGAGGCGCCCCCCGCCCGGCCCAGGGACCTGTGGGCCTGCGTGTCCCTGGCCGCCGCCCTGGCGGTCAACAACGCCGGGGCGGGGGTGGCCGCCGGGGTCAGCGGGGTGAGCCCCGGTCTCGCCGCAGGGTGCAACTTCGCCGTGACGGTGCTGTTCCTCATCCTGGGCCGGGTCCTGGGCTCCGGCCGGCCCGGCCGGTGGCTGGGCCGGCTGGCCCTGCCCCTCTCGGGGGCGCTGCTGATCGCCCTGGGCCTGGCCCAGGTGCTGCTCTGATTGCGCTCCGCCCCGCTATCTGATACAATGTCTCCAAATGCGGAAAGGAGCGTGGCCGGCGTGAATTGGAC